>JAUICO010000031.1 GCA_030427825.1 bacterium
TCGCGACGGCGGGGCCGAGCGCGGCGACTGACGCTGCCTGCTCCGCTGCGATAGCACGAACTCGCGCGACACCCTCGACGAATCGGGCGTCCGAGCGGATTCCATCGAAGTCGCCGTCGGTCGCGACCAGGACGGGCGCCTCTGTCGGAGCGACACAGACCCCCTGTACGTCGACAGTATCTTCCGGACAGAGACACTCGTAACCGCCCTGGTTGTTGACACACTCCACGCCGGACTCGCAGGGCCCCGGTACTGCGGAGCATTCATCGATGTCGACACAGCTGCCGCCCGCGCGTTCGTAGCCCCCGTCACATTCGCATTCGAACTCACCGGGCAACACCTCGACGCACATTGCGTTGTCTCCGCAGGCAGGCACACAGTCGGTCGGATCGACTACGTCTCCGTCCGCGTCGGCATCCGAACGCGCATCTACAGTGTCACTGGCGTCGCCTGCATCGCCTCCATCTGACGGGTCCGTCGTTCCGGAGCTGGAGTCTCCGCATGCTGGAAACGCCGTTAGCGCGACAAGCAGCCACAGGATCAGATATTGCGTTCGTATGTAGTTCATACAGTCCCTTCATCGGTGATGCGCGCGCCGACAGCCTGATGCAGTCTGTCACGGGTGGTCGTCAGCACGGTGCACATGTTTCTTGATCTGCGTCACTTTGGTCGCGGTGTTCGCTCTTTTTCAAGTGTCATCAAATGTGTACCCGCGCGGGAACACACACGCGTTCAGTGATTTGTAACTATCAGGTGCCGGAGTTGTGTGACGATCACCGACGCGGCGACTGTGACGATCTTCCGCTCCAATGTGTGTAACGATCTCCAATGCGAAGCGAGTGTGGCGCTCACTTGCGCCAGGCAGTGTGACGATCGACTGTTCCGATGTGTGTGACGATCGACTGTTCCGATGTGTGTGACGATCACCGATGCGTCAGTGTGGCGATCACCGACGTGAGGCAGTCTGACGATCGCCTGTTCCAATGTGTGTGACGATCACGGGCGTGAGCCAGTGTGGCGATCGCTTGTTCCGCGCCCCGGGAAGGCTCTGGCGACGTAGTGCGACGCCATTCGATTGTTCAGGGCGCTTTGGCAGAACGGAGCGCAAGAAGAGCAGCCCGGCACCCTCTGTTTCAGCAGCGCCATGAGGTCATTGCTCGCTCCGCGCCAGCCACAGAGCGAGTGTCTTCGAAGGGAGCCTGGACCAGGTTGCAGAGCGCGCTCGAATCGACGGCGCTCTGAGACGGAAGCGCCGGCCTGCCGGGACCTGGGCAGACGGACTTGTTCGCTTGCGCTGCGTCCGCACTCACGAATCAGGTTCAGGTGCCGCATTCCTGCGCCGACTCGCAATTCCGAACAATACCACTCGTAGCGCTTTTGCCCGAAGAGCAAGGGCGCTAGCGGTGGCCCGGCGCCGCCACGGCGCTCTCCAGAAACGACTCGAGTCACACCATGCTTCTCGTCATTGACGTAGGAAATACCAACACGGTCCTCGGCCTCTTTGAAGGACACCGCCTCGTCGAGAGCTGGCGACTGACGACAAGCGCGAACCGTACCGCCGACGAGAACGGGATCCTCGTGCAGAGCCTCTTTCAGATGGCGTCGGTCCAGCCTGACCAGGTCGACGGATGCATCATCTCCTGCGTAGTCCCGCCCCTGCTGCCGATGAACGTGGCGATGGTGGAGCGCTTCTTCGGCATCAAGGCTCTCGTCGTCGGGCCCGGCATCAAGACCGGCATGCCGATTCTCTACGAGAACCCCCGCGAAGTCGGCGCCGATCGCATCGTCAATGCCGTCGCCGCCTACGAGAGTTTCAAGCAGGCGTGCATCGTTGTCGATTTCGGCACAGCCACGACCTTCGACGCGATCAGCAGCGCCGGCGAGTATATGGGTGGCTCCATCTGCCCCGGCGTCGTTGTGTCTTCTGAGGCGCTCTTCAAACGCGCGTCCCGCCTGCCGCGCGTTGAAATCGTCGCCCCGCAACGGGTGATCGGCCGCAACACGGTCGCCAGCATGCAGTCCGGCATCGTCTACGGCTACCTCGGTCTGGTCGACGGCCTCGTGAAGCGAATCCGCGACGAATACCAGGAGCCGATGCGGGTCACCGCCACCGGCGGGCTGGCGCGCTACTTCGCTACGCTTTCAGAATCGATCGAAAGCTACGACGACGACCTCACCCTTACGGGGCTGCGCCTCCTCTACGAACGCAACCACGTCCCGCACTGAGTACGGACGACGATGGACAGCGAGCAAAGCCCGACAACACTTCGCCTGCACATCGGCCCCGGTTCCCTGTGGACCGGACGCCGTCGAAGCAGCGCAGACGCCGCACTGGTGCGCCTCGTCATCGCCGAGAACGACGGCGGCCGCAAACCGATGTCTGCGGTGATTGAGCAGCTGCACGACCTCAACGTTGCACGACACCGTAGCGACAGGGAGGCTCGTGAGCACCTGCAACGGTGCGCCGCCCAACTTGCCGAAGAAGGTCTGATCTTCGAGTTCGACGGCGAGTGGCATCGCCTGGCCGCCGACCGGGTTCGCGTGGCACGTAAGATGACGATGCACCTCTTTCACAGCGTCGAAGGAGGACGCGGGCCCTTCGCCTCATCCGACACGGGTGAACATGGGTGAATCGGCGCAGTACTTCGCCGCATCGCTACGGGATATCGAGGACACGGTCCTCGGTCGAGCGCGAAACATGGACACCGCACTCCGCGTCCTGATCAATGACATCAGGGACAACGAGGCGCGCGAAGTCGCGCGGCACATGATGACGGGGCAGTCGATCGACTGGGACACGGGACGACTCCGTGGCGCCAGCTGGGAGACCCTCGCTTCTGTCAGCGGCTTCTTTGCCGGCGTGGTCCGCCTCTTCGGCACTGCGGTTGGCTTTGACGCGTGGCCGGAGCATCAGCGCGTGCTCCTGACAATCTCCGACTGGTCACCCCTGCCGCCGAATTTCGGGCTCGCCCTCGCCTGCCGACCCTTCCCGTTCATTCGCTTCAACACCGATCTCACGGCCTCACCGGTGCCACGCATCAAGTACGTTGAGGCCTGGCCTCACGGCTACATTGAGCGCTCTGAGTTCGCGGCCGCTGTTCCGGCCATGCACGCGCTGCTTCTCGACATGCTTCAACCGCCGGACGAGCACGCATTGGCATCGGTCGCGCCGGGTGCCGGCTTCCCGTCATCCGGATGGGAGCTGCTGCCGGATCCCGCAGTTGCGGAAGGAGAACCAGACGAGAGAGGGTGGCAGATTCAGCGCGCCGTCGCCGCATATGACGCGCTCTGCAGAGCCGCCGAGCTCAATCGCGACCTGATCGTCGTGGGCTACTGAAGGGACCTGCGGTTGTCGCGCCGATGAGGCGCTGCGTTGCTTTCCACTGAATTCCTGAACACTTGCGTATTGGCACGCGCAGGCCCTGCCGAGGGCAGATACCCCTTGCGAAACTCCCTGCCGCCTGGCACATGGCCCCGGTAATTCGCAGCGTCGGCGAGGATCTTTCACGCCTGATACCCGAATTACGTCCGGATCCGACAACACCTTCATGAGAGTACGAGACCGCATGACCGCACTGCGCCGCATTCTGGACGTTGACGCCATCGCAGCATTCCTGCGTGGTGCGCCTGTCGAGAACGCATACATGCTCGGCTATCTGGACCCGAGCTACGCAGAAGAGACGAGCTGGTACTGCGCCGAAGGGCACGGCGAGATCAGCGCTATCGTGCTTGTCTATACCGGGCTGCGAATTCCGATTCTCTTTACCGCGGGGCGTGCGGACGGCATCACACCGCTGATCATGCAGTTCCGCGCCGAGCTCCCCGAGCGCGCCCTGGGCCGTATTCGCGCGAGTCACATCAAGGGACTGAGCAACGCGATACAGCTCCTGACGGAACCGCAGCAGATGAGCCGGATGGGGCTGAGCCGCTCTGAGTTCCACGCGCGTGACATCACCGCGGCGGCGGGTGTCGTCCCCATCACTCACCGTGACACCGGCGACATTTACCAGCTGTATGCCCACTGGCCCGACCACCTCTTTGAGCCCTATCAGCTCAACTCAGGCCTCTACTTTGGCGTTCGCGAAGACAACAAGCTGGTGGCTGCGGCCGGCATTCACAACCTGAGTACCCGCTACGACGTCGCGGCGATCGGCAACCTCGTGACCCATCCGGAATACCGTGGACGCGGCCTGGCGAGGCGCTGCAACTCCGCGCTGCTGGTCGAGGTCTTTAAGCATGTCGGGCTCGTGACCCTCGACGTCGCGACAGGCAACACCGCCGCGATCCGCACGTATCAACACTTCGGGTTTCAGCACTATGCCGATTTCTATCAGGGTATGATTGCGATAAATCGCTGATCGCGTCAGACGACGGCTTCGACCGCACAACCGACGCAAAAGGCGTAATCATGAGCGATACCGATAAGCCACCCCGCGAGTATCCGGGGCTGACCTACGGCAAGTACCTCAAGATCTCAGAGCTCCTGCAGCTTCAACACACCCTTGTAGCTGACCGCAGTCACGACGAGCTGCTCTTCATCGTCATCCATCAGGCGTATGAGCTCTGGTTCAAGCAGATTCTCTACGAGCTGGACACGGTCGGCGAGCTGATGAAGAGCGGCGACCCTATCGAGGCCAGGCGGCTGCTGGATCGGGTGTCGACGATCGGGGATGTGCTGGTCCAGCAGATTCACATCCTTGAGACGATGACGCCGCGAGACTTCTGCCACTTTCGCGCGGCGCTTCGTCCGGCCTCAGGCTTTCAGTCCGCTCAGTTCCGCGAGCTCGAATACCTGTGCGGCGCGAAAGATCCGTCCTACCTGGTCAACTACGAAGAAGGCAGCGTCGAGCGCGCCCGCCTGGAGCGCCGCCTCGCCGAGCCCAGCCTGCGCGAGACCTTTTACCGGATGCTACAGACCTTCGGGTACGACGTACCCGAGGATCCCGGCGACGAGGACCGCGATCAGGTCGTGCGCGCCCTGCTGCCGGTGTACCGAAACTTCGAAGACCAGTCGGCAATCTACAACCTGTGTGAGGCCCTGGTGTCCCACGATCAGTGGCTCGCTACCTGGCGCTTTCATCACGTACGCACGGTCGAGCGGATCATCGGCTCAAAGCGCGGAACCGGTGGTTCTTCTGGGGTTCCCTACCTGATGGGCACCGTCTCGAAGCGCCTCTTCCCGCTGCTATGGGAGGTGCGCGCCTGGCTGGACGACGACGATCTCTTCGCCACGTACAAGGCACCCGGCGAGGCGTAAGCGCCCCGGCAGAGCCTGTGCGTACAAGACCTTCGTCTCGCGAGCCGCCCTACGAAGAGCCTCGCGAGATGAGTCGAGCAGCGGCGCGGGATTGGCGGATGCTACCAGCCAACCCGGGGCCGCAGCCAATCAGCGACGACGAGCCTGCGCCTTTCGCTCTTCCTTACGACGACGACGCTCTGCGTCACGCTGCTTGCGCTTCTCTTTGACGCTCGGCTTCTCGTAGAAGCGTCGGTACTTGAGTTCACGCAGCACGCCTTCACGAGCCATCATCTTCTTCAGCTGAGAGATGGCGCGATTGACGTTGTCGCGGTGTACGGGGACCTCAAGCGGTCCCAGCTCAAATTCGTCTCTTTTTCGCTCACGCAACGCCATGGCTGCCCTCAATGCTGGGGCTTCTGCCCCGATCTGGTAAGTCTGCTCGCCGTCTTCGCGCGCGAGCGGGCGGCGTATGCAGCACATTAGAGGCACTCCAGTCAATGACAGACGTCCAACGCACCGAGCTTTTTTCGATCCAGAAGTCGATTCTCGCGTGGTTCTCGCAACACAAGCGCGCCATGCCGTGGAGAGATCACCCGGACCCCTACGCGGTCTGGGTGTCCGAGATCATGCTGCAACAGACACGTGTGGAGACGGTGCGCAGCTACTTCGACCGCTGGATGGAGCGATTTCCCACCATCGAGTCCCTCGCGGCAGCCGATGAGAGCGAGGTCCTGCTCGCCTGGCAGGGGCTCGGCTACTACTCGAGGGCGCGCAACCTGCAGCGCGCAGCACGAACTCTGGTGTTGGAGCACGACGGGGCGATGCCTTCGGATCCGCGGGAGCTCCAGAAGCTGCCCGGCATCGGGCCATACACCGCCGGCGCCGTCGCTTCGATCGCCTTCGGAGTCGCGGCGCCTGCCGTCGACGGCAACGTGATTCGCGTCATCGCGCGCCTGGCCCGAGTCGAGTCCGACGTGCGTCGCAGCGCCGCGCTCAAGCGCATCCACAGCGTCGCGGCGGCCCTCGTCGACGAGGCGCACCCCGGCGACTTCAACCAGGCTTTGATGGAGCTCGGCTCTACGGTCTGTACGCCCCGCAACCCTCGCTGCGCCAAGTGTCCACTGGTCGCACACTGCGAGGCGCGCGCCGCCGGCGTTCAGGAGACGCTGCCGATGAAGAGCCCGCCCAAAGCGGCCCGGGTCGAAGAGCGCCTCGCGGTGATCGCCCGTGCCCACACCACCGGGCGCTACCTGGTCGTGCAGCGACCGGAGACAGGGCTCCTCGCCGGACTGTGGGAGTTTCCGCTGGTGACGGACGACGCCGAAGCCGCCACGTTCATCGGTACGCCTTCAGGCATCGATGCGGACGAGCTGACAACGGTCACGCACCAGTTCTCCCACATTCACCTGACCATCCGACCGCTACTGGTGTCCGTCGACGACGAGTTCTCGCCGTCAATGGACACCTACGTCGGGGCTCGCTGGCTGCACCGCGGCGACACCGACTCGGTGCCGGTATCGTCGATGATGGAGAAGGTGCTCGCTTTGGTGTGAGAATTCGGCGTGAACCGGCGTGTGACCGCGCGCGACCTCGGCGCTCACGATCCGGCGGCGAGCTCCTCAAAGAGCTGCTGGTAGCGGGGCGTGTTTTTTGCCGTGGCAAAGCGGCCTTCGACGTAGGCCCGTCCCGCCGCGCTGATGGCCGGCCACTCGTCCTTGCGCCGATGCATCTCGTGCAATGCCTCGACGACCGCTTCAAGGTCGCCGGCGGGCACAAAGCGGCCACCGTTCTCGGCGTCGGTCGCTTCAGGAATGCCGCCGATACGCGAGGCCACAACCGGCAGTCCGATCGCAGCGGCCTCGGTGACCGAGCCGCATTGGTTCTCTTCGGTTCCGTCGTCCGCGATGATCCCGGGCAGCAGAAACACGTCGCTGTCGCTGAGCGTCGCGACGACCTTTGGGTAGGCGACGCGCCCGTGAAAGGTGACAATGTCATCGAGTCCAAGATCCCGGGACATGGCGCGCAGATCCTCGAGGAGCGGGCCCTGACCCAGCACGTCGTAGCGCACATTGATGCCATCGTCGCGCAGGCGCCTGACAGCCTGCAACGCGATTTCAATGCCTTTGCAGGGCATCAGGCGTGCGGTTGTGACGAGGCGAAACTCATCGTCGTCGGCCAACCGCGCGGGGCGATATGTGAGACGATCCATGCGGAAGGTCGATGGCATGAATACAAGCTGCTGCGGGCCGGCGCCCATCTCGAGCAGCAGATTGCGCATGAACTCTGTGCCGTAGCCCACGCGGTCGACTACGGAGAACATGTGCTCGTAACGCCGGCGCCCCCTGGCGCCCCGGTGGTAGGTCGCGTCCGTTCCGTTGAACTTCACCACGATCGGGCCACTCACGAGCCCCACAGACTTCAAGAAAGCGAGGCGCCTCCCGGAGGGTCCGGAATGCACGTACCATACGTCTGAGGCCAGCTTTCCGCGCCGCGAAACGAAGTTCGCCGTGGTCCGTACGCCGCCCCAGCCACCGAGGTTCCGCGCCCGGTGCTGGCCCGCCAGCCGAGCGCTGGCCATGGGAAAACGAAGGGCCGCGCGCGCGATGTCCGTGCCGAGGGTGCGCATGCGCTCACTTCGGGTCGCTTCGAGACCCGGGGTCGTGATCAGGCGCCCTTCAGCCGCGAGCTGGACGGCAACGGGGTTGTCTCCAAACTCTTCGCGGCTGACGCCGTCGGAGTAGTACCAGACATCGTGACCGGATCGGCGGTACTCCTCAATCTCGTTTCGGACGTAAGGACCCATCATTCCGGTGAAGAAGGATATTTTCATCTGGGGCTGCCGTGTCCGTCGTAAGGAAGCTGAGCCGGATCCTGTCGGCCCGAGAGCCTGCGATACCTCGCGGGCTTCATGATTGGGCGCACATAGCGCAATTCTGATTTGCAATCGACCGCACCCGGTGGCATCTAGCCCAATCCCACGCAGGAGGAGCGCTTGAGCGCAGAACTGAAGACCAGCGACTCGTCGAAATCCGAAGGCTCAGACGGACCGAGGAAGGTCTACATCGAGACCTTCGGATGCCAGATGAACATTGCGGATACCGAGCTGATGCACGGTGTACTGCACGACGCCGGCTATACGCAGGCAGACCACGCCGACAAGGCTGACGTCGTCCTGCTGAACACCTGCGCAATCCGCGAGAAAGCCGAAGAGCGCATCTACGGACGCGCTTCGCAGCTTCTGCGCTACAAGTACGAGAACCCGAACCTCGTAATCGGCATCACCGGGTGCATGGCTGAGCACCTGAAGGGATCGATCGGCGAGCGGGCGCCCTACGTAGATGTAGTCGCCGGCCCTGACGCGTATCGCCGGCTGCCCTCCCTTCTGGAGCAGGCGGGAGACGGAGATCCGATCATCGACGTTCGGCTGGACAAGCGAGAGACCTACGAAGGGCTGCCGCCGAGCCGACGTGAAGGCGTCTCAGGCTGGGTCACAATTCAGCGCGGATGCGACAAGTTCTGCACGTTCTGCATCGTTCCCTTCGTTCGCGGAAGAGAACGTGGCGCATCGCCTCGTGAGGTGCTGCGCCAGGTCCGCGACCTGGCGGCGATGGGCTATCGCGAGGTGAACCTGCTGGGCCAGACGGTGAATTCGTACCGCTACGAGGACGTGGACTTCGCGGACCTTCTGCGCCTGGTTACGACGGTCGAAGGCATCGATCGGGTTCGCTACACCTCGCCCTACCCGGTCGACTTCACGCCCAAACTCATCCAAACACTCGCCGAGCAGGACAAGGTCTGCAACTCGCTGCATCTGCCGTTACAGTCGGGCTCTAACCGGGTGCTGTCTGCCATGAAGCGTGGCTACACCGTGGAAGATTTTCTGCGAATCACCGACGACCTGCGCGCGGCCATTCCAGACATCGCCATCTCGACAGATATTATCGTCGGATTCCCGGGCGAGACCGAAGAGGAGATGCAGGCCACGCTCGACGTCGTTGAGCGCGTCGGCTTCGATTACGCCTATATGTTTGCCTACTCAGAGCGTGAGGGGACCTTCGCGAGTAAGCGAATGCCGGACACCCTCAGCGAGCCGGAGAAGAAGGCTCGGCTACAGCGCCTGATCACGCTCCAGAAATCCATCAGCAAGGCAAAGTATGCGGCGCACGTCGGTGAAACGCACACGGTGCTTGTCGAAGGGCCCGGGCGTCGCGGCCCGGAGCGCTGGATGGGGCGCACCGAAGGTTACAAGCTTGCGCTGTTTGAGCCCCCCGACCAGGTCGCACCCGGCGACTTTGTAGATGTTGTGATCGAGACCGCCACCGACCACACACTCTATGGGCGCGCGGTCGCGCATCGTCCCCGCGTGAATGCGGCGAAGGCATGAGCGTAATTCTCCATCTGGTGCGGCACGGACAGAGCACGGGGAATGTCGCCGGAACCCTCACCGGTTCAACCGATGTTCCCCTGAGCGAACACGGACGAAAACAGGCGCTCGCTCTCAAGCCCGTACTTCAAGGGCGCAGCTACGACGCGGTGTGGACCTCGGATCTGCAGCGCGCAGCTCACACCGCGCGACTGGCCTGGGGCCACGCCGAGCCCCGCGAACAGCTGCGCGAGTTGGACTTTGGCGAGCTCGAAGGGACCACCTGGGCCGATGTGGCCGCGAAGTTCTCCCTGCAACTCAAAGACTTCGAGACCTTCGCCGCACCCGGCGGTGAATCCATGCCCCAGTTCACCGGACGGATATCCGGGTTCTTCGACACCCTCGATCCCGGCCATCACCTGGTATTCGCGCATGGCGGAGTGATCCGGGTGGTGCTCAAGAGAGTCGGATTCACGCAGTTCGTGCCGAACGCGAGCCTTTCGATCGTGAACTGGAGCGAGAGTCGCCTCATCGAGCAGGTGCAAAACCCGCTCGCAGAGTAGGTCGGCTCACCACACTTCGCGCGACCAGTAGCTGACGCCAACGGACAAGCCGGCGTTGAACGCGTTTGATGCGGTCTGAAACTCCCCGACGAGAGCGAGTCGAACCACGGACAGCTGCATGCGCAGGCCGAAGGTAACGGCCGGATCGAGTTCTGCGCCGGTGTAATCCCGGTTGTTCAGGATGATGCCGAATGCGGGCGCCATGTTGATGATCGGGGGGCCTACGAGGAAGGAAAACCCGAGCTCAGCGGTGGGGCTGCCGGTCTCGACACGCTCAAGGTCCAGTCCGAAGGTGAGGCGGTGATCTCTGGGGCTGAGCGCAAAGCCCAGCGCGAGTCGAGGCGGGACAAAGAAGGCATCCTCGTCCCCGTTCTTGATCCACTTGAAGACGTCCTCAATGCGCAGCCCGTAGCGGAGTTCGATATTGCGAAACTCCTGCTGAAGCACCGTGTACAGGTCTACGCCGACACCAATGCCGCGTAGCTTGACCGGGTCTTCGGGTTGCACATCAACGTCGCCGGCGTTTCGGATCTGCGCCTGTGCAGTGAGACGAAACTCCTCCCACAGGTTGCGCTGGAAGACGCGGGCGGTGCCGCCGACTCCGAGGTGCAGTGCGTCGCTGAGACTGAAGGCAGTGCCGAGCGATGCGAATCCACCGATGTCCATGCGGGCGCCGATCGCGAGCAGGTCGACGGACTCGCCAAGGTCGATAAAGGTGGTGACTCCGTTGTCGACCACTTCGATCTTCTGCGGCGCTGTGAAAAGCGATCCGGCGGTCAACTCTGAATACGCGCCAACGCCGAGGCTGAAATTGCCGAGCGGAATGATGAGGTGCAGGGCGTCAAGTCGGGCGTGCGCTTCAAAGTTGTACTGATCGCCAACGATTCGCTCAGAGAGGTCTTCCAGCTCGGCAGCCGCCTCCTCGAAGTCTTCGCTGGTGTCGAAGTCGCGGTCGATGTTGTTGTCGTAGAGGTCAACGAAAAGGGAGTACGCGCTGAGGCCCTCGCTGAGCGTGGTGTAGATATCCGCTTCGAGAATGGTGAGATCGAAGTGCTCATTGAGCGCCGAGATCGCCGGTGTCCGTGGATCCAGGGCCACCTCGACCCCACCCATCGCGCGATGCACTGTACGCTCGAAGTGAGCCTCCAGAAAGTACTCTGTCCCCGCATCTGCCCTGCCTGCCCCCATCAGGGACGCGGCACAGACAATGACCGGGACTGAGATGTAGGGAACGCGTTGTGTGTTCAACATGCGTGTCAATGGGTGCTGTGGAATCGTCAGAATAGCAGCCGGCGAACTTCGTGGACAGCCGCGCGGCAGGCTCGCTCCTGCTACTCTCGTCGCGGCCCGGGCTTCGGGTGCCACTTTGTGAGGCTCGCGATGGCGCGGGGCGCAGCCCTCATTTCGGCTCGCGCCCACCGTCAACGGCGCTGGATTCTGCGCCTTCGTCGCCGGCCTCCGTCGCCTGCAACCACTGCAGGTCGGACTGCAGGGCGGCCATCACGCGAGTGAAGAGCTGCAACAGCTCGCCGCTGATCGAGACCTTCGCGGTCAGAGCCTGCTTCCCAAGGTCGGCCCGACGGTCCACCATGACCGCGTAGCGCGCACGCAGAAGACGCCTCAGCTCTGCATTGGAGCCCTCGTCCGGCACCTGCGATACGATTTCACCGAGGGACTCGGCGACTTCGTGCCGCGGCAGGTTGCCCGCCTCGAGGGCCGGTTCATCTCGCCGCAATAGAGCGCAATACAGATCGGCGCCTGCGATCCACGTGGCAGGGCCGGGAGCAATCTCGATGGCTTTCCAGATTTCGTCCTCGGCGTCGGCGAAGCGGCCGCTGTCTACCAGCGCACCGGCAAGCTGCACCTGAGCGCTCAGGACCAGATCGCGCGCCGCGGGGGCCCCGGCTTCGTAAGCCGCTGTCGCGAGGCGTAGGGTGCGCTCGGCGAGGGGCAGCGCGTCTTCCGCTGCGCCATCGGCGCGCAGCAACTGCACAAGGCGGGCGCTCGCATCCACGACCTGCGGGAGCATCCCGGGCGCACTCTCGGTCGCAAGCTCAGAGCCGAGATCGATAGCCTCACGCAGGCGCAGCTTTGCGTTCGCCCGCTCGCCGGCCTCAAAATGCAGGGTGCCTATCGCCTGCAGCGCGGAGACTCTCAGAAGATTCGCGCGCCCGTCGGCGCTGCCATCGATCAGCGCAAGAACTTCGGTGGCGCAGGCGTGGCCGATGCGCTGCATTCGCTCGCGCGCGTGCAGCGCGGCACGGTTGGCCAGAATCGTCGCGAGGGCGAGTCGCCTGCCGTCGCTCGCGTCGGCCTCGAGAAGTCTGCGAGCCGCGTCTTCGGCCCGCTGCAGCTCGCGGTCGGCGCCTCTTGAGTCACGGAGCATCTGCAACACCACCGACTTGTCAGCGGCGATTGCACACTCTGCGTCGCTCAGCTCCGTGGACGGCTCGGGCGCGGAATGCACGAGCGCGCCGGCCTGGTCGAGAAAGCTGAGGGCGTCGCGCAGGTCGCGCGACTGCTGTGCCTGACGCGCCCGACGAATCAGGTCCTTGAGCGATGCATTTCGTTGGTCCGAGTTCACTGTGTGCACCTCGCAGCGGCGGCTATCACCCCCACGATTCTCCGTCCATCGCGCGCGCATGATCGGCCATTGTAGTCACGGCGTGTTGCCGTGTCTTCGGCCCGATGTTAGCTCATCGCGGAGACGAGCGATCTTCAGAAGAGGGACCTGTACGGGATGGCCGAAGGCGAATCCGTCGACATGAGCAAGCTGCTTGAGCGCTTTTACGAGCGACTCTCTGAGGCGGGATTGAAGTCGACGCGCCAGCGCGAGGTCATCTTCGAGACCTTTTTTTCGCTGAACCGGCACATCTCGGTCGACGAGCTGCTCGCCGAGGTTCGCACAACGGCGCCGCACGTCGGCTACGCGACGGTGTATCGAACGCTGAAGCTGCTCGTCGAGCACGGCTTTGCGAGGCCGCGCCACTTCGACGACGGCCAGACCCGTTATGATCCGCAGGACGAAGACGAGCACGAGCACGACCATCTGATCTGTATCGACTGCCGTCGTGTCATGGAGTTCGACGACGAAGTTGTGCACGCGCGCCTCGGACAGATTGTACGCGACTTCGGCGATTACGACCTGACCCGCCGCAAGATCGAGCTCTACGCCCGCTGCCGCATTCAGGACTGCCCACACAGACCTCAATGAGCGGACCGGGCGGTGGCGACGGCGGAGGTGGCGGCGGCATAGAGATGCCCCACGACGAGCGCGCAGAGCGCGCGGTGCTCGGGGTGTTGCTGCGTCGCCCGGAGTTGATGCGGGAGATCGGCACACTCATCGATCCCGAGCATTTCTACAGCGAAAGCAACCGTGCGATCTACCGCGCGATCTCGATGCTCGACGAGCGCAACGAGGCCATCGATACGCTCACTGTCACCCGACTCCTGCTGGACACGGGGACATTGCAGGAGGCCGGGGGCGCGGGCCAGGTCAGCCAGCTGCACCGCGACGTGCCTTCGATGGTCAACGCGACCACCTACGCGCGAATTGTGCGTGAGCGTGCACAGCTCCGCAGCCTGATTACCGCGTCGCGGGAGACGATTCGCGCGGCAGCGGGCGATGTCGAGAGCGCCGAGGAACTCGCGGATTCCGTCGCCAATCAGTTCATGGGCCTGACGCTCAGCTCTGCGCGGCGCTCGGTGGTGCACATCGCCGAAGCGCTGAAGCCGGCAATCGATCGTGCAGAACAGCTCGCAGAACGCAACATCAAAGGCGGGCTGACCGGCGTCCGCAGCGGGTTCACGCAGCTCGACAGGATGACCAACGGCTGGCAGCCCAGCGACCTGATCATTCTCGCCGCGCGTCCCGGCATGGGCAAGACGGCGTTCGCGCTGAACATGCTGCTGAACGCGGCTCGCGGCGCCAATGGGACACCCGGCGTTTTCTTCAGTTTGGAGATGTCGGCCGAGCAGCTGGCGGTTCGACTGCTGTGCTCCGAGGCGCGGGTTCCGATTGAGAAGATGCGCTCGGGCGACATCAGCCGCACAGAGTTCAACCGCATTTTCGAAGTGCTGCCCCGGGTCAACAAGATGCCCATCTATGTGGACGACACGCCCTCGCTCAGCGCGATCGAGATGATGCGCAAATGCCGCCAGTTGCAGCACGAGCACGGCATCGGCATGGCAATGGTCGATTATCTGCAGCTGATGAAATCAACCGTGAGCTCGCGCAACGCCAGCCGCGAGCAGGAGATCTCCGAGATCTCGCGTAACCTCAAAGGCCTCGCGAAGGAGCTGAGTATCCCGATTATCGCGCTGTCCCAGCTGAACCGAAGCGTCGAAAAACGCCCCGACAAGCGACCGATGCTCTCTGACCTGCGCGAGTCCGGCGCTATTGAGCAGGACGCCGACATCATCACCTTTCTGTACCGCGACGATTACTACGCGTCGAACAACGACGAAGAAGACGGGCCACGCCCCGAGCTTTCCGACAACGAGCCCTCGGTGACAGAGCTGCTGGTCGCCAAGCACCGTTCCGGTGCGACCGGCAAGGCCCTGCTGCAGTTTCATCGGCCCTACACGCTCTTTACGAACTTTGAGCCTGATGGACCGCCGCCGCCGGACGACGACATCATGGTGCGCGATGCTACCGTCACCTACGACGACGGCGACTTTGACTATCCGCCGGTTCCGCCCGCTGCAGATGAGGCCCCGGCCTTCCACGCGACCGAGACCACCGCAGCTCCGAATGAGCCCCAGGCCGGAAATCTCGGCGAGGCGACCGCGGCGGTGACCGGTTCACTGCTCTACGATGACGACTTCGACCCGGTGATCCCGCCGCCGGACGAGGATCCGGACAGCCCGATCTGAGAGTGGACCACGACGTGGCCCGGGTCCGCCGCGGGCCTGGCTGTCAGCCGCCGAAGAGCCGTCGAAAGAGCCCCTTCTTTCGTGGCAGCGGCGGCGCCACGAAATCCGGGTCCGGGCCGCCTGAGAGCGACGGGTCCAGCGAGCATCGCAGCGCCCAGGCCATCTCGGCGGCAGAGCCGTAACGCTCGTTCGGGTCCTTCGCGAGCGCCTTCATGATGATGTCGCCCACCGGGTGCGCGCTCAGGTGCCCGGGCAAAGGAGCGGGTGCTTCAGAGATCTGTCTCATCGCGACGTCGAGGGCGTTTGTGCCGACGAAAGCGGGTCTCCCGACCAGGAGCTTATGCAGCAGCATGCCTGCGGCGTAGATGTCCGCGCGATGGTCGCAGTCGGCGGCGGCGCGCGCCTGCTCCGGCGCCATGTACTCGGCGGTGCCTGCGGCTACGCCGGCGCGGGTCAACGCGGTCACCTTGCGCTCGCCGATTTCGAGCAGCTTACCGAGCCCGAAGTCGATGACCTTGATCTGCGCGGCGGTAGCGTTGGCCCAGCTCGGGTGCGTCTCCACGGGAATCCCGAGCCTGCCGGCCACGGTCGGGGCCCTGGGCTCAGGGGTCGTCATCAGTGCGGGCTCGGGCAGTACGAGTACATTGTCCGGCTTGATGTCGCGGTGGATGATGCCAAGCTGGTGCGCCTCTTCGAGGGCATCGAGCACGTGAATGACGAATGGCACACCGTATTCGGGCTGCATGGGCCCGCGGGCATCGACGAGGGCGCCGATCGGCAGCCCACGAGCGAGCTCAAAAGCGAGGAAGAGACGACCGCCACCGTCGCCTGCCAGGTCCGTCGTACCGACATCGACCAGCGCGGCGACGTTCGGGTGCTGCAGGGCCTCGCAGATCTCGGCCTCGCGCTCAAAGCGCCTGCGAATTTCAGGATCCGATGACGAGGACGGGCGCAGGGTCTTGATCGCCACCTGTCGCTCGCCGCGAGTGTCGGCGGCCATATAGACCGCGCCGTAGTTGCCGGCGCCGATCAGAGCTTGAACAGCATAGCGTCCGCCGATGATGACACCGGGTTCGATTGTGAGATGTGCAGCCATCGGGCTCCCGCTTCTGCGCCGATTCGGTCTGTCTGGCGCAGGCGCCGCATCAATCGTAGCAAAGGCGCGGCGCAGGTGCGAGGGACGCGGAGTGCGTTGACAACGGGATCGCAGCCACTCGCGCTATGCCGTGAACTCCGCTTGCACGAGGCGAAAGCCGAGCTATACTGTACCAGGACGTCGGGATTCGCGCGCGCACGAGTTACCGGCGTGATGCTGGAACCCGCTTCCGGCCGCCGCTCCGGAGTGCTGCTATGAAAGTGATTCGATACCTGGCTCTTGTCTCTTCGGTCCTCCTCCTGGCATCTGCGTGCGACCTGGCGGCCCTGGATCTTGAGGAGCAGGCCGGCGGCTTCGGCGGCTTCTCCACGAACTCCATGGCTGTGACGGACAGTACCCTCGCAGGCGACATCGGGACGGTCTCTGAAATCGACGACATGAGCCCCGACGTGGACGCGTACACCGGCGGCGGCGTTGATACCGTAACGACGATAGGCCGTGGCAGCGGCGGCTACGGGATGGCGCAGGTCACGATCAACGGCGGTGTGGACCACCCGGCGTTGCGCGATGGAATGAGCTACAATTTCGCCGGCAATCGCTCGATGGACGGCTTGTCGGTGAACGTACTCGGCTGCTCAGGCCGACGCATCTACCAGTGGGACTTCGATGACGACGCCGATGAGGTGGACATTGAGGTGGAAGACGACGTCGCAGCCGGAACACGCACCATCTACTACGTGGCAACGTGGCGGGCATCCGCCAGCCTCTTCGGCTCATCCACGCCGCAGACCACGGCGTCAGGCTCGTTCACAGTCGACCTTCCCTGACACAGGACGACGCTGCGCGCCTGCCGTCGCAGGCGCCGACTGCAGTTCTCGGGGAAAATTCAGCAATTGCGTGGCCCCGGCTGCGTTGGTAACCCGCCTCGCTCGCCATCGCGGACCACCAGGTTATTGACGGAGTATCCAGCTATGCGCTCATTTCGAATTATCGCAGTTCTCGCCATCGCCATGACCCTTGTACTGGGGTGCAAGAAGAAGGCCGACGACGACGCATCCGAATCCGCTCAGGTTGAAAGCCCCAACGAGGGAGTGCAGCCCGAGCCCAACGTGGAGGGCACTGCCACTCCGAACGCAGACGCGGCAGCCAACCATGCGGAGCGTAGCGCCGCGACTGTAGAGCTGGTGAACCCGGGCGCAGAACCGCGCCAGACCCTCCGCTATGCCTTTGCCCGCATGCAGCCGCAGGTGCTGCGCATGGAAATGGAGATGTCGACGGCGATGACGATGGGCGGCAACTCCATGCCCCGAATCTCGATGCCGACGATGAGCTACGGAATGCGCTTCACCGAGGTCACGGCACGCGACGACGGCAACCTCTCCGCGACCTTTGAGATGAACTCCTTTGACGTGGCCGCGGGCAACGACCCGCAGTCACAGGCGATCGCGGCGAGTCTTCGTGGCGCGATGAGTGACTTCAGCTTCAGCGGCACGATGGTCATCGATGATCGCGGCAACGTGATGGACACCAACTTCGATTTCTCGAACGTGCCGGCCGGTCAGGACCTCAGCAGCATGACCCAGCAGATGGAGCAGATGACGGCTCCCCTGCCCGAAGAGCCGATCGGCGTCGGCGGCCAGTGGCGAGTGCGCAATCAGCTCGGTGAAGGCATGCCGATTCGGCTTACCCAGGAGGCGACCTACACGCTTCGCGAGCGTAACGGCGACAACGTGGTGGTGGACGTCACGATGAGCCAGAACGCTCCGCGTCAGGAGATGAACGACCCGAACATGCCCGAAGGCGCGAGCGTCCGCCTGAACAGCATGACCACCACCGGCAGCGGCACCATGAACATGGACCTCGGCGCTCTGGTCCCCACGAGTGACCTGAACATGACGATTAACATGTCGATGGCGACCGTGATGAACGGACAGGAAACGCCGATGGAAACGAACATGACCATGCGTGTCGGGATTCGTCCCGGCAACTGAAGCGCAGGCGCCACTGTGTCGTGATAAATTCGTTCCGGCCCTTGACGAACGAAATCACGTCGTCAAAAGGGGCCGCGTACGTCGCTCCGGCCATAGCCGGGGTATGCCCTGGAGCACCGCTATGAAGCGCACTGAACTGGAACGCCGCCAGCGAATGCTAAAACGCGTGGAGAAGAAGACCGCCGCCGTGGAACGCGCCATCGAGACTCGCGAACCGTCTTCCGTCGCCACTTACATCGAAAACCTGCACAGCCTTCTTTATTACAACGATAAAGAAGTGATGAACATCGTCGATAACATCGACATCCTTGAGCTCTTCGAGCAGCTCAAAGACGACCACCCCGAGAAGCAGTGGGCTGCGGTGGTCAAGAAGGCCGTTCGCAAGACCGGCGTCGCGAAGAAGTCGCAGGCGATCAGCCAGCTTACGACGCTGCTCGAATACTAGGATTCGGATAGCGGGATGCAGAACGGTGAGTTCGCCGTACAACCTGCGTCTGCCTCCCGGCCTGCATCTGCCGATCGTCCCTCCGCTTGACGATCTCTCATCGGCGCACATGTTCGCGCCCAAATTCCGGGCCCTAAACGCCGGCACGCGGTGACCCCTGCTCTGAGAGGGTCTCGCGGCCCTGATTGGCACGCGGCCCATGCACACTTGTGCCCTACCTTACATCGTTGAACCGGGAGTCACGTGATGAGCGAAGCCGAAACCCAGACACACAGGTTTGAAGCCGAAGTCAGCCAGGTCATGAGCCTGGTGATCAACTCACTGTACAGCAACAAGGAGATCTTCCTCCGCGAGCTGGTTTCCAATGCCGCCGACGCGCTCGACAAGTTGCGTTTCCAGGCGCTCACCGATGCCGACCTCAAGCCGCTTACCGAGGGACTGCGCATTCGCATTACTCCGGACAGGGAGGCAGGAACTCTGAGCTTTGACGACAACGGTATCGGCATGAGCCACGACGAGCTTGTCGCAAACCTCGGCACCATCGCGCGGTCGGGCTCGCGCGCCTTCGTCGAAGAGGCGATCGCAGCGAAGAAAGAAGGCGCCGTCGACCTGATCGGACAGTTCGGTGTGGGATTCTACAGCGCATACCTTGTCGCTGATTCTGTCACTGTGGTGTCACGCGCGGCGGGCAGTGACGAAGCCTGGCGTTGGGATTCCGACGCCGGCTCGACATTCACGGTCGCGCCCGCTGAGCGTGAATCCCACGGCACCACAGTGACCCTGCACCTGCGTGAAGACGAGGCCGAGTACCTTGAGCTGATTCGTCTGCGAACTCTCGTAGAACGCTACAGCGACTTCGTTGAGCACCCGATCGAGCTGCCCGTTGAGAAGGCGCCGCCGGGTGACGACGATGACGAGGCAGACGTCGCCGACGCTGCGCCTGAATACAAACAGGCCAACGAGGCCGGCGCCCTGTGGAAGAAGTCGAGCAGCGATGTCACCGACGAGCAGTACGCCGAGTTCTACAAACACATTTCACACGATTGGCAGGACCCGGCGGCACGTACGCACTTCACGGTTGAAGGCATGCAGATGTTCACCGGCCTGCTTTTCATCCCGAGCATGGCGCCCTTCGACCTTTTCGATCGCGAGGCGGAGCATGGCGTGCGATTGTATGTGAAGCGCGTGTTCATCATGGACCGCTGCGAAGACCTGCTGCCGCGCTGGCTCCGCTTTGTGCGTGGTGTCATTGACTCGGACGACCTGCCGCTGAACGTCTCGCGAGAACTGCTTCAGGACTCTCGCGCAGTTCGCTCCATGCGCAAACACATCGTGAAGAAAGTTCTCGAAGCGATCGAAGGACTCGAAGGGGATACCTTCGAGACCTTTTGGAATCACTTCGGTCGTGTGCTCAAGGAGGGTGTGCACTTTGACGCCGACTTCCGACCCCGTCTCGCAAAGCTGCTTCGATATGAAAGCTCGGCCGGCCCGGGCCTCGTTTCGCTCGAAGAGTATGTGGAGCGCATGAAGGACGGCCAGAAGGACATCTATTGCGCAGTCGGCGCAACCCGCAAACTCATTGAGTCGAGCCCGCACATCGAAGCCTTGAGAAAGCGTGGCTACGAGGTGCTCTTCTTCACGGACACGGTGGATCCCTGGGTACTCGACAGCCTGCGCGAGTTTGACGACAAGCGCATCGTCAACATCATGGCCGAGGGCGTTGATCTCGATGACGATGCGAGCGCCGAAGAGATCGCAGAACGGGAGAAGCAGGCCGACGACTTCAAGCCCCTGCTCGATCGATTCGAGTCGGTGCTGAAGGAGCACATCAGCGAGGTTCGCGTTTCGACGCGGCTCGAGACATCGCCGGTGTGTCTGATGCTGCCCGAAGGCGGCATGCCCGCACACATCGAGCGGATGCTGCGCGCGCAGAACGCAGACCTGCCGGTCGCGAAGCGAGTTCTGGAGATCAACCCCGACCACCATATCGTCTCGCGCCTGCGTACCCTGGAGCAGGACGCCCCGGGCAGTGAAAGGGTCGTCGACACGATTGAAGTGCTCTACAATCAGGCGCTGCTCGCTGAAGGCAGTCCTCTGGAGGACCCGGCGGGCTTCGCTGCCAAGGTTACTCAGATCCTCACAGACTCCATCTGACGCGACTTTCTGCGTTCGATGCTGTCGAACACAGAATGCCCGCCACCATGTCCCATCGTACCGTCCTCGCGTCGTCGCTACAGCAGCCGACGTGGCCCACCCTCGAAGTGCGTATCCCCGAAATGGGGTCTCGCACCTTTGAGATTCAGGCCAACTCCAACGTCCTCGGCCGCGCAGACGACGCAGACATCCCGGTCCCCTCTCCGATGGTGTCGGGGCGTCATCTTCGCATCTATCGTGACGCACAGGGTTGGGCCTTCGAAGACCTGGGATCGACGAACGGAACTCATCACAACGGGCACATCAAGGCCGGCTCCCTGCTCCATGACGGCGACGTGCTCCGCGTCGGCGCGGACGAAAGCCGCACCACCACGATGGTGTTTCGCCTTGCCGGGGCGGACGCCGCCCACGACGCACTCGGTGTCGTGCACCACGGAACTCTGCCCCTGGCGGGAGCCCGACAGCTGCGCATCGGACGTTCGCCTGACGCGGATGTCACGCTGGATAACCCTCTCGTCTCTTTCTACCACGCCCGTATCGACGCGGTCGCATCGGGGCACGTACTCACTGACCTGGGCTCGACAAACGGCACCTGGGTCAACGGAGTGCGCCTGGCGAAGCCGCATGCCCTGCAACCCGGCGACACCGTCAAGATCGGCTCCTGGGAGCTGAGCTACGACGGCGCGGGGATGCAGCAGTTTCACGCAGACGCCGGCATGCGCGTTGACGCCGTGGACCTGACACGCGTCGTGGGCGGCGGCCGACGAATCCTCGATGACGTAGACCTCACGGTGCTGCCCCGCGAGTTCGTCGCACTTGTCGGAGCCAGCGGTGCGGGCAAGAGCACGCTCCTGAAGGCGATGTGTGGCGCGGCACCCGCCGACGGCAATGTGCTCGTGAACGGAGATTCTCTGCGCAGTCAGTTCGACCTGTACCGCGCCCAGATTGGATACGTGCCGCAGGACGACATCATCCATATGGAGTTGACGGTCGGCAGCGCCCTCAAACACGCAGCGGCGTTGCGGCTGCCCGCGGACACAACACGCGACGAGATTCAGCGGCGTGTGGACTCGGTGCTCGATACGGTCGAGCTGCGAGGCAAAGAGGACCAGCGCATCGGGAGCCTCAGCGGGGGGCAGCGAAAGCGCATCAGCATCGCAGTCGAGTTGCTGTCAGAGCCACGCCTGCTCTTTCTCGACGAGCCGACGTCCGGCCTCGACCCGGGACTCGACAAGAAGATGATGCGCACCCTGCGTCGCCTGGCTGATGAGGGGCGAACCGTGATGCTGGTCACACACGCCACAGCAAACATCGCAGAATGCGACTTTGTTTGCTTCATGGCCCAGGGGCATCTCGTGTACTACGGGCCGCCCGATGAGGCATTCGAGTTCTTCGGTGTCACTACCGGAGACTTCGCAGACATCTACTCCGTGGTCGACGCGCCGGAGCAGCCGGAAGCGCTACAGAAAGCGCAGGAGTGGCGCGCGCGGTATCGCGAGTCACGCTGGCACGCCCAATACGTTGAAGCACGCGCGCGGCAGCGTCCCGCCGGGAGCGCCGTCGCCGGAACCATGCGCAGCGACCGTCCCCGTCCTGCTCGGGCCTGGCACCAGTTTCGTGTGCTTACCTCTCGCTATCTGCAGCTGGTCCGTCAGGACCGCCTCCTGCTCTTCATGTTGCTCGCCGTCATGCCGATCATCGGTCTGCTGCTCGCGGCGATCGCCGAGCCGCACTGGCTCGACGGGCTGCAGCCGGACCTCAGCGCATGTGTCGGGGATAGTGGTCTAAGCGCGGCGGCGTGCCTCGACGGACAGGTGATGCCGGCGCGGCTCTCCGAGAGTGACGCGAGCTGGCCGCGCCGGGCGAGCTACCGCGTTGTCTACGACACGCAGACTCTGTCCTTCATGCTCGCCCTGGCCGCGGTCATGCTCGGACTCTTCGCGTCCGCGTTCGAGATCGTCAAAGAACGCTCGGTCTTCATGCGCGAGCGAATGATCAACCTTCGTCTGGTTCCCTACGTCGCATCCAAGTTCTTCGTTCTCGGCGTGTTTTCGCTGATTCAGGCGGCGCTGCTACTTGCGACGCTGGGCGTCGGTGTGAGCTTTCCGGACGCTGACACTGTGTTCGGCGCTGTGCCCGACATGTACGTCACCATCATGCTGGCGATCGTTGCCGCCGTGGCGATGGGACTGCTGATCTCTGCGCTCGTGCCAAACCGAAACACGGTCATCTACATCGTGCTGTTAGTTCTCTTCTTTCAGATCGTGTTGGCGGGTGCTGTTTTCGCCCTCTCGGATTGGATGCAGCCGGTCTCACGCCTGAACCTGACGCGCTGGGCGATGGAGGGCATCGGCTCCAGCGTCGACATCGAGTCCGTGGGGCAACTGTCGCGAACCCTCTTCAAGGCGGGTCAAGCGACTCCGGCGGTAAACATCCCCACCGAGTTTAATACAGCGCTGAACTACAAGGCAGACGCCGGACACATGGTCGGCGTGTGGACGGTGTTGGTATTGAGTTCGACGCTCTGCTTCGCGGGAACCGTCGCCGCCCTCAAGCGGCTGGACAGGTTGCGCTGACGCCATTCGCGCTGCAGACACCCTGCCGCATTACGCAGCTCAGGATTCGTGCAGGATGATGTGTGCTGCCTTCTCACCCACCATGATGCACGGCCCGTTCGTGTTTCCGCCGGGAATGACCGGCATGATTGACGCATCAGCGACGCGCAGGCCGGCGATTCCACGAACGCGCAGCTTCGGGCCAACGACCGACATCTCGTCGATGCCCATCTTGCAGCTGCCGACCGGGTGATAGATCGTCGTCGACCGCAAGCGCACCTGCCCGGCGAGCTCTTCGTCGCTTTGATATTGGACGCCCGGCTGGAGCTCCTCTTCGAGAAGGCCGGCGATGTTTGCGTTCTGCATGATTCGTCGCACGATTCGAATCGAGTTCCGCAGCAGGTCGAGGTCCTCAGGGGCTCCGAGATAGTTTGGATCAACCAGAGGCGCGACCGCGGGGTCATTCGACTGAATTCGGATAGTGCCCCGCGCCTTCGGATAAAGAAGCGTCGGCAGCACGGTGAAGCAGTAGCCGGGGTCGACATGTGCCCTGCCCGGTCCGTCCTGGTTCGGGTCCGGATACCCCCATGGCATCGAGTGCAGCTGAATATCCGGAAGAGGCTGGTCCGGAGTGCTACGTACGAACGCACAGGCCTCAAACACCGTGCGCCCGAACCAGGTTCCGCCCTTGCGCATCTCTTTGAACATGCCGCCAAAGAAGTGAAAGGGGGTTCCCCTGTGGCCGCTCGTCGGGGCCCGATAGGTCAGGGGCAGGAACAACTGGTCGTGCATGTTCTGACCAACGCCCGGCAGGTCATGTAGGACGTCAACACCGTTTGCTCGAAGATGCTCGCCCGGCCCGACACCGGACATCATCAGGATGTGTGGCGAGCCGACTGCGCCGGCAGAGAGTATAACTTCGCTCCCTGCCGAGATCACACGACGCCTTCCTTTCTGAACGACCTGAACACCGGTCGCCCGCCCATCTTCGATCACCACCTTCTCGACGCGGCAACCTGCTTCGACGCTGAAGTTTGCTTTGCCGCGTGACGGTTCCACGTAGCACTCGGCGGTGCTCTGACGGACGCCATCCACACAAGTCATGTGGAAATAGCCCGCCACCTCCTGATTCTCGGCGTTGAAGTCCCCATCCGCTGGGATGTCGAATGTGTCCGCGATAGCGGCCGCGAATGCCCTGGAAACGGGGCTGATCTGGTCTTTGGGATGGGTACCGATTTTCACCGGACCACCCGCACCATGATACTTCGTTTCACCACCGAAGTGATCTTCGAGCTTCCGGTAGAAGGGCAGCACGCCCTCGTAGTCCCAGCCCTCGCAACCGGCGGCGGCCCAATCATCGTAGTTCTGCCTGTGACCGCGCAGGTAGAGCATCCCGTTCACCGAGCTGCAGCCTCCCAGCAACTTGCCACGAGTGAAGGGAACGACGCGATCGTTCATCGACGTCTGCGGAACCGTCTTCAGTCCCCAGTCGTATTTCTTCTTGATCGCATCTACCTGGTGCATGATGCTGATCATGCCCGGCTGGCGAATCATCCGACCGCGATCCAGCTTGTCGTTACCGGCCTCGATAAGGATAACGCTCTTCGAGGAGTCCTCGGCGAGGCGAGCGGCAAGAGCGGCACCGGCGGAACCGGCACCAACAACGACGTAGTCAGCAGTGCTCATCAATCTGTGCGGGCTGGAGGGCGTAAATTGCACGAGGTTCACGTGTATCGCGCCTGGCCGACAAAATTGCAATAGAACACGTTCTAGGCGATCAGCACTGCAATCTCGGTGACATAGAGCCCGCGATTCCCCGGCACAGAAGCCGGTTCAGCCGGCCAACGCCTTTTTGTTGTAGTTGATCTCTTTGGGCAGATCTGAGGAGACCTGCTCATTGACGAACTTCTCGACCTTCTTCCCGATGAGCGGGATCTTCGCCTTGCAGCTCACATCGATCTCATGCTCACTGCCGTCGCCGGCGGGTCGAAGCGTAAAGCGTCCGTTGATGGTGACCGGCTGACCCTGAATATCCATCGTAAAGGTGCCCGACTTCTCTGCACCTTCGCCGGAGTTGTCCCAGGTCTCAGTGACATCGAGGGTGCTCACCGCATTGAACATCTTGGCGAGAACCTTTGGCAGGTCACGCTCGACGTCTCGTCGCATTTTCAGCGTCGTCCGGCTGCCCGAGGTCGTGGCCGTCACCGAGACGTTGCGCTCGCCGAGGGCCTCGGAGCGCTCGACGAGATAGTCCTCGCTGGTCAGGAGCGCGAAGACGGTCTCTACATCGTGATCGTAACGAAATTTCTGTCCCATGGTTCCCCCTGAATCGGTGTATGCGCGAAATGGCTAAGCAGCGCGCGGCGGGCACGCTACACCCTTTCGACCCTTTTCTCGACCCCGAGAGGGGCGCCCGCTATGATCACGACCCGCATCGTGCTCACGACGCTGAACCGGCGCCGGCGACCATGAGTCGATTTCAACCCAGCACACTGTAGCATCTTCCGCATGCTCGAACCCGGCAACCTAATCTCGGACCGCTATCGCGTCGTGCGAACGATCAGCGAGACGCCGCTCGCGACGGTGTTCGAGTGCAGACGCATCGGCCTCGAGAGCCGCTGTGTGCTCGAAGTTCTTACCAGCCGTGATGCGCGTGATGCGGACGCATTCACCGCGCGCAGTCGTGCGATGGCGCGCGTCGAGCACCCTACCCTCGCCCGACCCTTTGACATCGTCGACGTCGACGGTCGACCGGCGGTAGTCCGCGACTTCATGGAAGGTCAGAGCCTCGCCTCCTTTGTGGGCGGCGGCGGAGTGGTCTCAGAACGCGACGCTGTTGTTCTCGCTGAGCGCGTGTCCGAGGCTCTCGCGATGCTGCACTCGCATGGGACGATCCACGGGAAGGTGCAGCCATCACACATCTTTCTGGAGAGTCAGCTCAGCGGGCCCGCTCAACCGCGCCTCCTCGGGCCCGGGATTCTGAACCCTTCAGCGGCAGATCTCACGGTCGATCGCTACACAGCGCCCGAGCTCATCGACGGCGAGGCGCCCCACGCCGGCTCCGACATCTACAGCCTGGCCGTCGTTCTGTGGGAGCTGCTCACCTCGCAGCGTCTCTTCGCCGAGGCCGAAGACGAAACCCAGCTCGCTGACGCGATCACGACACTCGGCGTGCAGATTCCGAGCGGGCTTCCCCCGGAGCTGCGGGTCATTCTCGGGCGCGGGCTCGCGGCTGCCCCCCATGACCGCTACGGCAGAACGGAGGAGTTCTGGTTTGACCTGCGCGCTCTCGCTGAGCGCTACACGACCGCGACCAACCCGCGTATCATGCGCGGAGGAGCGAACGACGCCGCCAGAAGAGCTCCGGACGGTGTGTCTCTGAACACCGGTTCCATCGCTGCGGTGCTGCCGGCCCCGGAGGACAACAACGCACCTGACCCCGGTGGTGGATACAGCTGGGTTGCCGCCGGATTGATCGCGGTGTGTGTTTGCGGTGCCATCGCCGTCTATGCGCTTCAGAAGAGCCGTGGGACCACGCCCGTAGCTGATGAACAGGGCACGGTCATGGATGCCTCCGCCGAGCTCCCCGACCCGGGGCCGCAGCTGCCGGCAGCGGCGGCCGCGCTTGGCCTGAACACGTATCCGCTCCCCGTGGAAGCAAACGTCGACAATCACACGATTTACACACAGGTCCGTTCGGAACCAAACATCTTTGACGACAACCGAATCGCCCGTGTGTACAACGGCGCGCGGGTCGAGGTGCTGGAAGAACGTTGCGGTCTCGACGACGGGCGCTGGGCGCGAGTCAATGTGATCGGCGAAGGCGAAGCTGCGGAGCCAGTGCAGGGCTGGGTCCCGGTGCAGGCACTTGCCCCACACCGGTGGGGCTGCTGCAACGACCGAGAATTCGACTGTGTGCCCCGCACCGAGGCTTCTCTCTCTCTCAACGAAGACGTGGAGATTGAGCACACCGAAGCACGCACGCGCATTCCCGCTCGGGTTCGTCGCTCCCCCCTGGTCCGCGAAGGCCTGCGAAACGTTCTGCGCACTCTGCCCTCAGGGACGGGCGTGACCATCGACCGCGAAGTGTGCACACCGTCGGGGTACCGCTGGGCCGAAGTCACCTGGAGCTTTGAACACCGCCGCGAAGAGCTGAGCGGCCGCGGTTGGGTAATTCGCAACGCGCTGCAACCAAACCCTGATGGGTGTTGCCTCGGCAGGACACCTGCGATCGATCCGGGCTGTGCGGAATAAAACCCGCGCCACCGGCTGATGCGGCGACGCGGGCGCGCTCGTGAGTCGTCCGGTGCAATCTTCACTACAGTCTCCCCGCCGGACTCTGCGGAGGACACCCGCCGAATCAGGGGTAGTACACCGAGACCGTCGTCAGACCGCTGTTTGCATCGGTGCGGCAATCGCCGGCGATGAAATCGTTGGCCCCCGGTGCGAGGCAATCACACACATCGGCGGCGTCGCAATCCGTGGGGATGGGCTGGCAGCTGGTGTACGGAGCCGGGATCAGATTGTTGGGGTCGGGAGCGACGCCGGGCCAACCGACAGAGCAGTACTGCGTATCCGGGTCGCAGGTCAGGTCGTAGCAGTTGGGCACAGCGCAGGTCTCGTCGATTTCACCGTCGCAGTCATTGTCCGTGTCGTCGCCACACACGTCCGGAGCGCCCGGGTGAACCGATGCGTCCTGGTCGTTGCAGTCGCCGCCCGGGAGCAGATCCGGGCACGGTGCGAGATAGTTGCCCATGTAACCGTCGCCATCGAAGTCGCAGAGGCTGGGGTTGCCGACAGGTACACATTCGCCGTGCCGGCACTCGTGACCGGGACCGCAGAGCATCGCCGTGCATGCGTCGAAGCACTGGGCCGGGCACGGCGTTGTCACACAGAGCACCTCCTGACAGGTCTGGTGATCGCTGCAGCCGTCGTTGTCGCGGCAGCCGGAAACGCACACGGTGTCGCCGCTCAGGGCGGTCTCACACACGTTGCCTTCACGGCAATCCGCATCGGAGCTGCACTCGCCGCTCGCGTTGCCTTCGCAGTAGCCCGGGCACGGCGTGGTAAAGCACTGCGGCTGTGTGCACTGCTGCCCATCGTCGCACTGTGAGTCTTCGTGGCAGCCGTCCACACACACCGTTCCATCTCCGCCCAGGCCCGGTTCACAAACCTGGCCTTCGGCGCAGTCACTGTCGGTAGCGCACGCTCCCGTAGTGTGGTCGTTGGCGCCGGGGCCCCGGATGCACTCCTCTCCGTCCCAGCAGCTGCCGGGTCCGCAGTCGCAACCTACCTGCAATGCCAGGGTGCACAAGGGCGGATTCGTCGGATCGATACACATATCGCCACAGCCGTCGTTCATCATCACCCAGTCGCCACCGCCGGCCGCACACTGTGCTGCCGGGGTGTCGCAACCTTCGTCGATCTCGCCGTTGCAGTTGTTGTCGATTCGGTCTCCGCACACTTCGGCGACACCGGGGTTGATGTGCTCATCCTGATCGTTGCAGTCGCCGGGAAGACCGTTGTTTGTGCAGAGCATGCGGTAGGGTCCATCGTAGCCGTCGCCGTCAAAGTCGCAGCTCGGTCCGTTCGGAATGCACTCGCCCTCAGAGCAGCTGAATCCCGCGGCGCAGCGAATTGTGGCGCACGCGTCGGTGCAGGTTCCGTCGAGGCAGATGTACCCCTCGTTGCAGTCGCTGTTGGCCTCGCAATCACCACAGCTCGGGACCATACAGGCGTCCGTGTTGTAGCAGGCCCAGTCGCCGTCGCCCGTGGATGTACACACCAGCGAGGGATAACACTCACCGCAGCAGCACTCCTCGCCGTACTCGCAGACGATCTCGGCGGGAATCGGCGCGAAGCGCGCTCCGTCGTTCTCTGCGAAAGGGTCGTCCGGGCACAGCGTGCCGTTCGCGTTCTGACACGCTTCGAGAGTCGCGTAGGGGAAGGGGTTGTCGCAGCCTGAACCGCTGCCGTAGACGCAGTTGCCGCCGCGGTCCGTGTAGTATCCTTCCCACCAGGCATCGCAGGTGTCGATGGGGCCACACTCGCCGGCGAGGCATTGCTGGTTGGGCGGACAGTCTTCATTCGCCTCGCAGGCGGTGCCATCCGGAATGCACTCGCCCTGCGTGCAGATGTAGCCCTGCTGACAGTCCATCATGTGGCAGCTGTCCGCGCACTCGCCGCCGTTGCAGTACTGCCAGTCTTCGGGGCAGTCGCTGTCCACGCGGCACTCCTCACACTGGGGGACGAAGCAGGCGTCGGTATAGTAGCAGGCCGGACCCTCCGCGAATCGCTCGCACACGAGGGAGGGGAAGCACTCGCCACAGCAACACTCCTGGCCGTATTCGCAACGCGTCCCGACCGGAAGGTCATCCCACTCCGCGTTGTCGGCGAACCCGTCTTCAGGGCAGACAACAGGCGGGTCGACGAGAGAAGCTTCGCAGTCCGGTTCGGTGGCGAAATCAAAGGGGTCTTCGCAGCCCGAAGCGGATCCGAATGCGCAGGCGCCGTTTGCGTCGACGTACCAGCCTTCAAAGTACGCCGTGCAGGTTGTCACGGGGACGCATTCACCGACGTCGCAGCTCTCGCCCTCTTCGCAATCGCTGTCGTCATCGCACTCGGTGATCACACCGACGCACTCACTGTCCTCGCAGACTTCGCCGCCCTCGCAGTCCGAGTTCGACTCGCATTCCTCAACCGGATCCTCCTCGGGCGGACAGCCCATGAGGAACGCGCAGCAGGCGCTAATCATCAGTACAGGCAGAAGTTGGCGGGTCATGGGGCCTCCAGGGTCAGTATGCGCCCACTGTAGTTGGCGCGGCCGGCGTCTACGTAGGAATTTTTGAGGTCGACACTCAGAATTCTCGCCACATTGGGCGCAATCGTCTGTGAGAACCGTGCTCATCGACATTATAGAGCAAGACTCAGGCCAGATCGACGGGACCGAGATCTCCGTCCTCAGGAAATTCCCGACGCTCGGAAGAAGGCGATGGCATCCCGGATCGATTCGTCGATAGGGCGATACCTCGCGCCCAGCTCGTCGATGGACTTCCGGTTGTCGTAGTAGATGCTGCGCAGGCCGAAATCGAACATCTCTTCGCTCATCGCAGGGCTCTCACCTCTTGCGATGGCCAGGCGACCGGTCGCCCGTACGAAGGCTCGGGCCGCCGCTACCGGCACTCGGGGAACGATGAGCCTGCGACCGGCAACCTTCGCCACGGTGCGCACCATCTCCCGGTTCGTCAGGTTGTGCGCCGTCGCGAGGTAGCGCTCGCCGGCGCGGCCTCGCTCCGCCGCAAGAAGGTGCACCGCGGCGGCGTCGCGTGCGTCCACGTACGATGCACCTCCCGGAACATAGGCGGGAGTCTGACCGCTTGCGATGTTCAGAATCAGGCGGCCCGAGGGGGTGGGCGCCCGATCCCCGGGGCCGAAGACGATGCCCGGATGCACCACGCGCACATCCATGCCCCATCGTCCGAAGCTCTCCGCGATGCGCATGCTGTGGTACTTGCTGCGGCTGTAGTGAAAGTTGATGTCCCAACCGCCGTAGGCCGAAGTTTCGTCGGACAGCCCGCCGCTACCAGCGTCCGGTCCGCAGCCCAGGGATACAATGCTCGCGGTGTACACGACCCGTTCGACCTCTGCACGTCGCGCCGCCTCGAGGACGTTGAACGTGCCGTCATTGTTAACGGTGTACATCGGCGTCGGGTCCGGCATCCAATCGCGGTAGATAGCGGCGAGGTGAAACACCGTGTCGATGCCCTTCATCGCCGCCTGCAAACACTCCACATCCAGGATGTCGCCGCGAATCAGCTCCACGTCGTCTGACAGGTGCGCGGAGTCTTCGTTGGGCAGGGCGATGCCGCGCACTTCTACGCCGCGTTCGAGGAGCTGCGCGCAGAGATGACTGCCGAGCAGACCGGGCGCCCCGGTAACAAGGACCTTCTTCATTGGCTCAACCACTCGTCGTACAGGACGTCGCCGTCATCCTCGAAGGTAACGCGTACGCGGTCTCCCTCGGGATCGAACTCCAACCAGGTGGATACCGCCGGCTGCAGCGACGTCGTGTGAAAGAGAAACTGCCCCGCCGGTGTGGGGAGCAGGGACAGCGTCGATCCGGCGCCGATGTTGCCCCCGGGGCCGACGGCGATTTCGTACATGTTGCTGCGCGGCCCGTCCGGCTCCAGCCGGGTGACCATCCCGATGTGAAAGTCGCCCGAGAGGAACCACACGTTCGGAATCGGTGTGTCCGTGATGTGGTCCAGGAGCTCGTCTCGCTGCGAGTCATATCCCTCCCAGCGATCGCCGGCCGAGACGTACCAGATCGGCATGTTCGTGATCGGGACACTGTTCAGGACAATCTTGAAGTGCGCGTCGCTGTTGCTCAGACCTGCCTTCAGCCAGTCCATCTGCTCGCGGCTGATGTAGATGTCATCGTCCGGGATGCGCTCGCTGCGACAGTCGAGGACGAAGAACTCCGCCGTGTCGCCCCAGCGAAAACTGTTCCAGATCCCACCGCCGGGTCCCGGCTCAATCGGCATCGCTTCAAAGAAGGACTCGCGGGCGACCTCAAGCCGTGTCTGGTTCATCGTGCTCGGATCAAAGTTGTTTGTCACCTCGTGATCGTCCCAGGTGGTGTAGTGTCCCGTTGCGTGATGCACGGCGAGGTAACCCGGATCCGTGAGGCCTTCGATCCAGCTCTCCCGGTACTCCGCGCGGGTCACTGCGTCGTCGTTGTAGACCTGATCCCCCGTGTGGATGAACAGGTCGATGGGGCGATCGGCGATGCGGCCGACCGCATCCCACGGCGCCTGCGACCAGTTTGTGCACGACGTGGCTCCGATCAGCAGCGGCTCTGATACGCCGGGCGCCAGCGCCGAACGAAAGGCACCGACGGCGCTTCGACCGGACCAGGTGTCAGCGCTGACGGGAAGCGCAAACGCGTACTCGTAGAAGGTGCCGGCCTGCAGTCCATCGACGGCCGCGTGTGTGTACCCGTCGGGACCACGCGCTATGGTCCGGCGAGCAGCGATCTCGCCGGTGTCTGCGTCCCAGATCAGCACCTCAACGGAAGTGAAGGACTCCACCCAGGTCCAAAGCAGCACCGAGTCACTTCGCATCGCCCCAGCCTGCACGCCGTAGGGAAAGTGCTCCGGGTTTTCAGGCACCTGCGACGGGTCGAAGACCACGCCGCCGGTATCGGTGTCTGTGGCATCGCCGGTGTCTTCGGCGTCGCCCGCGTCCGTCGCGTCGGCGGTATCGCCTGCATCCACTGCATCGCCGCCGTCACCGACATCGCTCGCGTCGGCAGAGTCCGGGACGTCGGCAACATCGGCAACATCGGCGGCATCAGCGCGGACATCGATCCCCGTATCCGCGTCCTCGTTGAGCTCGCCCGAGCTGTCTGCGAGGTCATCAATGGTGTCGCCGACTGTGTCCTGCGCGTCACCGGTATCGCCCCCGGTTGAGGGGCCGGAGTCATCGCGGCAACCGGCGAGGGCAATACAGGAAAGGAACAGAAACCAGGTAGCCGGCCTCGTCACGGGTAGCCTCCGATCAACGCGCAAGTGCGCCCGTGTTGTAGCGTTGACGCTCGGCGGCGGTCAACCGACGCTCGGCGCAGCGCAGGGCTTCAGCGAGAGGTCGCGCCTGCGGGCCTCACGGCATTCGCCCAAGGCGTCGCCGAATATCCGGGAAATCCCGCTCCGCGCTGCCATCGGAGATCAGTACTTTTTCGAAGTGCTCGCGTGCTGACGCAAAGCGGTGGCCGGCTTCGAGGGAGATTCCTGCGAAGTAGTGGACCACGACGCGATCTTCGGGCTTCAGATTGTCTGACTCGCTGAGCTCGATGAAGCCCTGAGCAGCGCGATCGAAGAGGCGGGTTTCGAGGCAGCAGCGCGAAAGCTCGAAACGCACCGTAACCGAGCGACCGTACTGCATCGCGTCCTGAAAGGTCTTCGTCGCCTCACTCAGGTTACCGTCCTTTCGGTGGCGTATCGCCTCGGCGATTCCCGTTTCCGGGAAGTCCCGCAGCACACGCTGCGAAGGGCTGAACTCCCGTCGTACGGCGGGCGAAGCGGCACCGACCGGGGCACCCGGATCGGAGGCCGCGCGCTCGAAATCCGCCAGACGCCCGGGGTCCAGCTCATCGGCCTCACCAAGGTCCTGGAAGTCTTCTTCGCCAAGTACCTCGACCAGCCGAGTGACAGTCTCCTGCAGGTCAGCCGCTGTTTTCGCCGCCGCCGGCATAGGAGGCTTTGGCGGCGGTACGGGCAGGGCCGGAGGCCCTGCCGCTTTCATCTCGACATCCGTCAACGGCGCCATGAGCGGCATGTGGGACATGGCGTCCGAGGCCGCCACGTCAGACTCCGCGACACCGGTGGGCTCGGGCTCGCTGAGCACGCCGACGGCATCAGGCACTTCGCCTGCCGGCTCGGCGGCGGGTGACCCCTCAAGTTCGGCCGCGTCGTCGAAATCGACCTCCTCCCCGAAATCGGCCGCGTCGTCGAAATCGACCTCTTCCCCAAAATCGGCCGCGTCGTCGAAATCGACCTCTTCCCCGAGGGCACCGGTGGGCATGACACCGGCCAGACCGATCACCTCTTCTGCGTCGTCGAGCTCCAGGTTCTCATCGATGATGCAGCCGTCCTCGGACAGAGCCGCGGGGCTGTTGGACCGCGACTCCGCGTCGTCGAGCTCCGGTGCGGATGTCGTCGACGATTCGGAACGCTCCGCCGGCTCGACTTCATCCGCCGGCTCGACTTCATCCACCGGCTCGGCAACGTCGTCGAAGAAGAGGTCGTCAAACATGGTCGCGACCGGCTCCTCTTCTGGTGCCGCAGCCTCGCTGCCGTCGGGTGCCACTGCATCGTGGGCGCCCGACCGACTGTCGGCGCTCCGATCATCTCCGTCATCGGACTCCTCGCGCTCCGCCAGCATCTGCGGAATCACAGAGATGCCGGTGTCCTCCTTCTCGAGCGGATCATGGCCGGGCGCGTCCGGGTGCGCTTCGTCCACCAACTCGAACGCACCGGACTCCAGCTCATCAAGCTCACCCACCGTCAGCGGCTCCAGCGGCTCCTGCGGCGTGGGAATCAGCGGTCGATCCGAGGTGCGACGCCGTGGTCTCCGCGCGGCGGCGTCGCGGACGCTTTCCTGCTTCACGTGTCGCTCGAACACCTCAGCCGCGTCTTCGGGCGACGCAGAGTCCGCGACTTCGCCGGCGCCAATGTCTTCGAGGTAGCGCTGCGCGGTCTCCGCGTCCGTGTCGCGCAGCCGTGTGGAGATCTCGCGCAGCTCGTCTGCGGCTTCCTCGAAACACCCTGCACCGAGCAGGGCGTGGCGACGGCGTTCTCGCGCGACGAGGTCGGCCGGATCGTATTGAATACGTCGATTTGCCGCGGTCAGCACACGGTCGTAGAGACGGTATTCGAGAAGTACATCCAGCTCTTCGTCCGAGATCATCGGACGCTCCATCTCATCCGGCGTAACAGCGTCGAGCTCGCCGGAGTCTTCCCCGTCGTAGGCCAGGCTCCGCTTCTCGGCGTCCTCCACGGTCTCCGGCGGCCCGCCGAGCTCGTCGAGGCGCACGAAGATGTCCTGGCGCACGTCCTCATCGCCTTTTACGCGCTCGGCCAGGGTCGTAAGGAAGCGCCGAAGTTCTTCATCGCGACCCATCGCCGTAAAGGTCGCCGCCAGGAGCTCGATCGCCTCGCGATCTCGCGGCTCGATGGCGATCGCGTGGCCAAGCGGCTCTGCAGCGAGCGCGTGGTGCCCACGGCTGATCTCGATGCGCGCGTATTCCTTTAGGCGCTCCCGGTCGTCCGGCGCGATCTGCAGCAGGCGCCGCGCGACGCCGATGTACTGGTCGTAGTCTTCGATGTGCAGCAATCGGTCCGCGGCGAACGCGATCTGAATGCGCGCTTCGCTCTCGTCTCCCTCGCTCGCCAACGCGTCAGCGAGGCGCATACGGGAGTCGATGTCGTAGGGGTCCAGGTCGACCATGCGTTCGAGCACGCGCCGATATCGAGTGCGCGAACCCAACGTCTTCAGCATCCTCGCAGCCAGCTCAAACTGGGTTCGTGCCTCCTGCTCCAGGGACATCTTCGAGTAGAGCTCAGCGAGCGCGGCGTGGGTGCCTGCGTCCGCCTCATCCATCGCAACGATCTGCTTATAGACAGCGATCGCTTTCAGGTAGAAGCCGTCGCTTTCCCAGCGCGCGGCGCAATGCCGGTAGGTCTGTGCGGCCTCTTCGTACCGTCCGTCGCGGCGCAGCAGGTCACCGAGCTTCAGACGCAGGCGCAGATTCTCGGGCTCCGCGCGCACGAGCTCACCGTACGAGGCGATCGCCGAGGCCAGATCGCCACGTTGGATGTGCTTCTGGGCGAGCGCAATGGTGCGGTTTCGATCCAATGGAGTCCATACGCATCACGCGCCGCGATCCGTCGCGTTGACCCTACGGTCAACACCCGGTTCGGGCCGCGTTTCCAACAAGTGTCCGATGATACTCCGAGATGTCCGGAATCTCCATATCGACGGGCACCCGGGCCCGCAGCGCCGCCGTCGGCGGCCCTCGGGCACGCACGCGTCCACGCAGGTCGCATCAAGCGGTGGCGTCAGCTGTTGACGCGTTCCACAAACGAAGAGGTTCGGGTGTCGACGCGAATGGAGTCGCCTTCTTTGATGTACAGCGGCACGTTGACGGTCGCGCCGGTCTGCAGCGTCGCCGGCTTGGATCCGCCGGATGCGGTGTCGCCTTTGACGCCGGGATCGGTCTGGGTAACTTCGAGCACCACGTGATTCGGCATGTTCACCGAGATCGCGCGGCCGTTCCAGAACAGGATACCGACGACCATATTGTCGATCAGGTAGGGGATCGTGTCTTCGAGTGCGTCCGCCTGGATGCCCACCTGGTCGTAGTTGTCATTGTCCATGAAGTGGTAGGTCGCACCGTCATTGTAGAGGTACTGCATCTCGCGATCGGTGACGCCGGGATCTTCCACGGAGTCGCCGGATCGGAAGTTCTTTTCGAGAACCCGTCCGGAGATGAGGTTGCGCATGCGCGTCTTCACGAACGCCACTCCCTTGCCCGGTTTCACGTGCTGGGCCTCAAGAATGATCCACGGCTCGTCGTTGTGTAGAATCTTCAGGTTTTTCTTGAAATCGCTTGTTGACGGCATCTCACCCTCTCATGGAAATCCGCGGGCCTCGTACCCATCCCACGGCCCTTTGTGAAGGGCAGACTGCGGTCAACGGCGTATCGCCGGCCCGGTTCAGCCGGCGTCGACGCAGGCACGCAGCGCCAGCTCGTAGCCGAGGGTTCCGACGCCGACGATCACACCCGCAGCGCCGGCGCTCAGGGTCGAGTGGTGCCGAAAGGCCTCGCGAGCGTACACGTTGGAGATGTGCACCTCGATCCAGCGCATCCCTGTGCCCGCCAACGCGTCGGCGATCGCCACGCTGGTGTGCGTGTAGGCGCCGGCGTTGATCACGACCTGCGTCGCACCCTCGGCAGCCAGCTGATGAATGTGATCGCAGATCGCGCCTTCGCTGTTCGACTGAAAGAAGGAGACGGCGACGCCGAGCTTTGAAGCAAGCCGGGCCACCTTCGCCTCGACATCCGCCAACGTTTCGGAACCGTAGATCTCGGGTTCGCGGGTACCCAGCAGATTGAGGTTCGGACCGTTGATGTACGCGATGGGTGCTGTGATCGGCATTCCCGGCTCCCGGACACGCCTGCGATGAGGCCGCGCGCCCTGCTGATTTGGTGTATTCGTCATCTTGACAGCGATCCCGCTGCGGGTCACTGTCCGCGACCCTTTATCGAAGCACTCGCAGCGCGGATCGCGCGCGCAACCATAGCGCCATCGCGCCTGCGGCCAAAAAATGTCCACATCTACGGAAGCACAGCCCCCAACTTCGTCTGTCGGCGAAGCTGCTCTGAACCCGAGCACAGCCACGTCCGAGCCCGGCGACGCACGGTCGTGGATGCTCTATCCACTGTGTGCGGGCATCCTCCTTCTGCTCTACGCGATCCCGGCAGCGACGCTTGGATTGTGGGAGCCCTGGGAGACGAACCTCGCTGCGCTCGCCGCGAGCATCGCTGACACGGATGGCGCGTCGATCTTTGCACCGATCGTCGGCGGCGAGCTCCTCAGCCACGGGTGGCTCGACATGGCGGCGATCAGCGTCGCCCTCAAGATGGGCGGCGGCGAGCTGGCGCTACGCATGCCCGCGGTACTTTTTGGCGTGCTGACCGGCATCTTTGTCCTCTACGCCTTCGACCGTGTGTACAGCCGCGGCCGCGCTTTCGCCGTCGCTATCCTCATGGGCATCGCGCCGGCGACTTTTCTTGGCGCCGTAAGCCTGGCCGGCGACGCGCTGCTTGTTGGGCCAACGACAGTGGCCTGCGCCGCAATCGCTTCTGCAGCCGCAAGGCCCGCAGACAGCGGACCCCTACGTGCCCTGCTCTGGGGGTCGCTGATCACCTGCTTCCTCGCAGGCGGTCTCTATGGTCTGGCGATACCACTCTATACGCTGGCGTTCGTCGCCTTCGCCGACCGTGACCCCGACGCCAGGCCCGGGCGTGGCTGGAAGATCGCCGGTTTCGCGTTGTTGGCCGTCACGGCACTCCTCTCGATCGTGCTGCCGGCCGCGTGGGGATGGGAGCGCGCGCTCTCGCTCGTCATTTCGCATGCGCTCTTCGACCTGCCGCTGGCGCTGTGTCTTATCGCTGTACCGGCCAGCCCGCTGCGGCATCTCTTCGCGAAGCGGGCGACCCTCATCGGCCTTGCCGTGTTCGCCGCGGTCGCTGCCGTGCCGCTGATCTCACTCTTCGGCGCGGTGGAGCTGGAGGCGGCCTTCCATTTCCTGGTCGCCCGGGATCCCTTCTCGGCGCTGCAGGCTGACCCCCACATTTCATTCGACAACTTCATCCGCGTTGTCGGCTTCGGCGTGTACCCCACGGTGGTCCTGCTCCCCTTCGCGATGGGCTACTTCGTCCGCGCGATGCGGGAGCACCACACCAGCCCGGATCGCCGCTTCAAGCAGGCGATGATCATCTTTCTCGGCGTGGGTTTCGTCGTCGTCGGTCTCGCCTCGAACCTCGTGGGGCACCGCACCTTCCCGGTTGTCCTGCCCGTCGTGGCGGCGGTCGCGCTTGCTCTGACGGACCGCGAGTTTCTGCGCTTCCTCGGCGAACGACGCACCCTCCTCTACCTCTCGTGCATCACGTCGCTGCTCCTTCTTGCGGTCTTCAGCAAGGACGTGCGTGGCAACTTCGACGAGGACGCAGGCCGCCCGGGGCCGAAGGTCATCTTCGAGTTTCTGCTGGCTGATGGCAGCTTTGAGTTTCCGCCGGACTATGTGTTTCGCGGAATGTCCCTCTTCTTTCTTGTGTGGGCACTGGTCATCATCACGATGTTGGCAGAGCCGCTCAAGAGTCAGGTGCGCACCGCCGAGGCCCTACAGGGATCCGACAATGTGTTCGGCCGTCTCGTGGGCCGTGTCGCCTCCTTCTTTACCGGTCTCGCCCGATGGCTCTCAAACGCTATCGGAGAGCGCGTCGACACGCCCGGGACGAAGACCATCGCCTTCGGCGTGTTTGTCGCGTCGGTGTTTGCGTGGACCGCCACGCTCGGTGCGGTGTGGATGCCTGAGCTGACCTACCATGTCTCAAACAAGTCACTCATCGACACCTACGAAGAGTACGCCGAGGATGGCGAGCCGCTCTATCTCGCTGCGCTGGGCGGCGGCCACGACTCCTACTACCTGAGCGACGAGTACGAGACGCTGGGTTCGGTGTCCGACCTGCGCGCCCACTGGTGCAACGGCGAGCGCATATTCGCTGTCATACCAACCGACCGCCTCGGCGAGGCGTGGAACACCATTCGCCGCGCCGACGACAGCAACCGAAACAATCGACGACGAGCCGCAAACCGTCAGGAAGACGACGAGGCGGACGCGCCTGAAGAAGAGGCGCAGGGCTGCGACGGCGAACAGCGTGTGTACGTGCCCTGGGGTCGTTCCAGCCGCTATACATTGATCTCGAACGAGCTGCACACCGATGACGGCGAGACCGAGCAGAACATCATCGCCGACAACGTGTTTACGCTGGAGACGATCCCTGAGACCGCCCGTCGCATTGAGCGACGGATTACGATGGACAACAAACTTCGCCTTGTCGCGACCGAGATTTCTCCCGCAGAAGTCAGCAGCGGTGAAGTCACCATCTCGACCTACTGGGAGGTGCTCTCGCGGGTCACAGGCACCTGGGAGATGTTTGTTCACGTCGACATCGACGGAAACCGCATCAACGGCGACCACGATCCCGTCGGCGGGCACTTCGCTATGCGCCACTGGGTACCCGGCGAGATCGTCCGAGACCAGTACACCCTCAAGGTCTCGCGGCTCGGCGACCGGGCCGGCGACTACACCGTGTGGGTCGGCTTCTTCCGCGGCGACGACCGCATGCGCGTACGACCCGCCGACAGCGACAACCGCGTGAACGTGGGAACGCTGACGGTGAAGCGGTAGGGCCCACAGACCCGGTCGGAGGGGTGGCGCGAACCCGTTTCGCGTTCGAGGCCGACTGAGGTCAGCGGGTCCGCCCTGCTCCGGTGCCCGGACCGGGAGGGGACGGAGCGAGGCCGGGAATCACCAGAGCAAGCAGCCCTCTTGCGGTGCCGCGTGCGATGTCCGCGAAGTCGAAATACTCGCGCAAGAGGGTCAGTCTTCCGTCGCGCACGTTATAGCGTCCACACACCCAGAACTGGATCGCCAGAGGTCCGAAGCGATGGATATCAGTGCGCTCAGTGAGCACCACGGGACCGTCGACAGCGATCGCGTGGATACAGGTCTGGAAGCCGACGGCGCGGTGATCAAGCAGACCCAGCACGCGCCGTACGGCCCGGTGCCCCCTGATGACAGGCAGGCCCTGATTCGCGTAGATGACGTCCTCAGCCACCACCGCCATGGCCGCTTCCACATCCTCGGCCTCGAGCGCGGCGAGAAAAGCGGCGGCAACGGATCGCGGGTCGGAGTCGGTGTTGAGGCCGGGTCGCTCATCCTCAACAGTTCGCGGGGTTTCGGTGGACATAGGCATGATGCTCGAATCGTTCTGGAGTGGAATGCAGGCCGAGCGAGTTGAGAGCTGACGGCGGAGAATCCACGCCGAGCTGTCGAACGCTACCTTCGCATACCTCGAAGCGTTTCAAAACGTGCGTCGGCCTCTGAGGGGTCGATTGCCCGTCGGGCATCCGCGCTCCGATCATCGAAGCGCATGCGGCAGCGGCACGCTCAAAACTATCGTTCGATTCGCGGCACGCAGTGTACCCCGCGCCGTCACCACACGATCCCGGGTTGAGAGCTCGGTGGTGTTGATGCGCAGGCCGCGGTTTGCGGCGGCGGTGAGGACTCCGAAAAACTCAGGGCAGACCAGAGTTTTCGTGGGATGAGAAGCTGTCCCTGGGAATCGACAGGTTGCTGATGCTCTCGAAGTGAACTTGAATCGTTCTGCATCAGTAGCAGATCCGGATGAATCGAATCGCGGTTTCGGGGGCCCTGTCTGACTGCGGCAAGTTGTTGGCAGGTAGCTATCCATTCACCCGGTCGGTGAGCTGGTTGACAACGAGAGCAACGCTACGCTGCGGACTCTTCGGCGATGTCCCAACCCGGAAACACGAGGACGGCCGGGTGACAACGCAGTGCACGGGCAAGCACCTTCGCCCTCTCAACGCCGAGATTGATTCGGTCGTTCTCTATGCCCGAAATCGTCGACTGCGGGATCCCGCTGATCTCAGCGAGTTCGTTCTGACTCAGCTCCTGCAGCTGCCGAAGAATACGCACAGATTCCCCGACCGTAACGTTGATGTGCCTTTTCGCTTTTCTGTACTCACTTCCCGACATCACTTCTTCCTGTAGTCATGAGCGTTAACATCGACGACTTCAATCAGGACCTTCTTCTTTTCGACCCGATAGAGCACACGGTATTGGATTCCGAGTCGTGAGGAGCGATGTCCCTTCCAGTCACCCCGCAGGGCTTCATCATGAAAGCCTTTGATTGCGCGCAACCCGGCAGGGCCCGAAATCTCAACGATGTCCTTCCACTTTTCATATCGTTTCAGGACGTCGACAGGAAGCTGACGAACACGACGCGCCAATCTGCGATGCTCGAGGACTTCCCACATACCCACTATGTAATATATCCTTAAAGGTATATCAAGAGCTGGCGAACCCTGAGCGTCGTCCAGCGTGTTCAGCCTGGCAGGCTCGGCCACTCGATCGCCGAGCGACGCCCCACTCAGCTCAGCACGCAACCGGCGTCAGCGGCGCTCCACCTCAAAACATCGTACGATTCGCAGCCCGCAGTGTACCCCGCGCCGTCACCACACGGTCGCGGGTCGAGAGTTCGGTGGTGTTGATGCGCAGGCCGCGATTGGCGGCGGCGGTGAGGGCGCGGAATCCGTAGACGGTTTCGATGGCGCGTTTGGCAACCAGGCCGGCGTCACTGTCCGCCCATGCGGCTTCGTCGAGATCTGCGTCGCCGGTCGTGGTGTCGAGGGTGCAGCTCAGGCGTCGAGCCACGAGGGCGCCGCCGGCTACCTCGAGATCGAATCGGTAGGTCAGGCGTGAGGCGCAGCAGGGGCGGCGGGTGCGCCAGATGTCGTAGTGCACGTAGATCGCGTCGGCGGCGTGCTCGATGTGGTTGAGTGTCACGTCAAAATCGCCGTCCACGACCTGCTTGCCGGTTTCGTCGAAGCGGCCGCCCAGCCAGCGCCGAGTGAGGACGAAGCGGATCGCTGACTCCACGAGGCCCGGGTCTACGCGGGTGACGAAGGTGTCTCCGTCCGCGTCGGGCAGGCTCGGCTCTTCGCTCTGGGGACGCAGGCCGGTCGCGACTTCAAGCTGCAACGCGCTCTGATCCGGCGAGGCTCGGACTCGGTGGATTCGCGTGGGAATCTGGGTGTCTGCGACTTCGAAGTCACTGAGGGAGAGGACGACGGGACCGGGGGCGGCGGCGGCGACCGAGTCGGAGACAAGGCGGCGCAACAGGGGCTGCACGATGGGAAGAATCTCTTCTGGGACGCCGGTGTCCAGGTCGCCGAAATTCACGTCCAGCGCGACGATCTCGGACTCGCGCAGGTCGAGCACCACCTCACGCTCGTTATCCGGGTTACGCCGCAGCACGGATGAAGCCGCAGCGAAGGCCTCTACAGACCAGCGTCGGTCGAAGCGCGGTACATCGACGCGTACGCGCAGGTTCACAGCGAGATCGATGACGGCGTTGTAGCCGGCGCCGTCCGCCACCAGGCGAATGTCCTCAAGCACGGGGTCTGCGGCCAGCGCCACCGCGCCGCGCGAGCCGAGCAGCTCAACGCCCAGAGCGAACTGGGTCGAGCGCTCCGGGAAGGGATCGGCTTCGGTCGCCGCGGCCACCAGAATGCGCAGGGCGTCGTCACCGATCGAGACCGCCATGTGCCGTGCAGCAATGACCGATACGCGTCCTCCGGTACCGGCGAGCGCGAGCTCGTCGCGAATTCGCGCGTCCCGCTCGCGGGTGACCTTCGCGCACACGCCGCAGGCCCCCAGAAGGAGGGCCAGCGCGATCAGTGTTGCTGTCAGGCCGGTGCGAGAGTGCGGAGAATACGTAGGCATCGAGAAGCCGCCTTAGCCTGTGCCCGGGTCGGCGCGTGATCCGAAGCCCCGGGCAGGTACTCCCCGTCAAAGGAAAACGCAGTTTTCCGCCCGGGGTCCCCAGGGGTGAAACCCCCCGGGCAGAGCGCGAGACAGCGTCTCGCACGTACGGGCCATAATCGCACCGCGCGACAAGTTCACCCGCCGTGCGCGCTTGCGCGCCTGGCGGGGCTTCGATAAGCCCGCGCGTACACTGAACACCGCGCGCCGCGCGTGCTTTCTCGCACGTTCCCGCAGGCGCGACGAAACGGGTCAGCCGTGGAGTCTGTATGAACGCAATTCGTGGTATCTGTCTCGTCGCTATCGCCGGCCTCATCGCCGCTGCCTCATCAGGCTGCGGCGACGGCGTCGGAGAAGTCTCATCTGCGCAGCTCGACTGTATTCAGAACCCCTGCGAGTACCTCTTCCCGCCGGAGCAGACCGGGCGCGAAGCCGAGTCGACCATCACCCTGCGTAATCTGGGCGACCGCGATCTCGAGATCGGCCGTATCGAGCTGGTGAACACATCACCATCCGTCCGCTTCAGCGATACGACAGTCACGAGAGGCCTCGGCGAACCGTCGGATTTCGACTGGCGCGGCACGAACGGCAACCGCGAAGTGAGCGGCACGAACCCCTTTATCGTGGCGCCGGGAGAATCCATTCAGCTTGAGCTGACCTACCAGCCGCAGTCCGCGACGAATAACTGCCCCTCAGGCGACTTCAGCAACTGCGGGCATCTTGAACTCTACCACAACGACCGCCGCGCCGATAATCCGCTGGTCGCACCGATTCGAATCCAGCGAGCCGTCGGACGCATCGAGGTCTCGCCGACGGTCATCGATTTTCCGAGCCCGACGC
>JAUICO010000032.1 GCA_030427825.1 bacterium
AACGGCGGCGGCGGTTCTGGAGGCGGGGCATCATGTGGAAATCCCGGTGGTGGTGGTGGTAGCGGTGGACGTGAAGGTAGACACAGCGGCAGTTCCGGTACCGGCGGTATTGGACCTGGTGGCAATGGGGGAAGTGGCGGGGGATCCGGGTGCTGCAATGGGAATGACGGATCCAATGGATCAGCTGGCGGAAATGGTGGTGCTGGCAGTAACGGCAGCCGCGGTGCCTCTGTGAATATCTCCGGTGGATTCTGGACGGCGGCTGGCGGCGAAGCAGGAGGTCCGGGTCAAAACGGTGGTGGCGGCGGCGGCGGCGGCGGTGGTGGTGGTCAAGGCGAGAATGGATGTAGCTTCAGCTGCTGCAAAGTTTGCAACGATGGCGGCGGCAACGGAGGCGGCGGTGGCGGCGGTGGCGGCTGCGGCGGCGGTGGTGGCGGTGGCGGCACTGCGGGTGGTTCAAGCTTTGGTGTGTTTCTTGTGAACTCCACCGGATTCACATTGCAGTCGGCTAGTATTGAAAGCGGCGATGGCGGCAACGGTGGGAGTGGCGCAGCGGGTGCTCTCGGTGGCGCGGGTGGCACAGGCAAGCGCGGCGGAAATCAGTGTAGCGATGAGGTCGGATTGGGCGGGGACGGTGGAAATGGCGGCACAGGCGGTCGCGGAGGTCACGGAGGCGGAGGTCGCGGCGGCGATACGGCCGCAATTGCGCGCGTCAACAGTAACCTCTCGGGTGCGTCGACAGGAAATAGCTTCGACAATGGGGCTGCCGGTGTTGGCGGAACGTCGTCAGGCAACCAAGGCGGGAATGGCTCCGCAGGAGTCAATCTCACGTATTGATTGGTTAGCTGCGTCGTACGTTGCCTACTGTGTATGTACTATGTGGCTGACCGCACGACTCGGACACTCTCGTTGCAGCACTGCGCCAGACGGTATCAGCGGATTCATATCAGAAGGAACGCGCCCCTTGATGGCGTTTTGGAGAAAGCAGCTGTCATTGCTGCTGGTGGACCAGCAGGCTGTGAGTAGCCTCTGCGTTTTGTGGTGACTTCACAGGAGAAAGCGTAGCAGTCATGCGCGTAGGCGGCAGGCGGGGATACCGGTCGTCAGTCAGATGGAGAGGCACACATCGAACCCGAGCGCTGTGGCTGAACGCTCAATCTGTACACACACAACGTCGCGACGGCAGGCTACTCTGGATGCGGAATCGAGGTCATGAGTTTCGCCCAGTAGGTCCTCTTTTCCGCAGTGTGTCGACGGTTTTCGAGGATCAGCTTGTTCTGGGCCAGACTTCTATCTGGTGCCACCTCGAATGCGAATCCGGCTATCCTCGACGATCCACAGCTCGCCGCGTGGATCCAGACTCTGAAGTCTGGGAATGAGCCGCTCGATCAGTTTTACTACTGTAGGCGCATCTTGACTCGGCGGTCGTAGGACTATGAGTCCACACGACTCCGAGGGCGGGTACTCCCGAATGTCGGCAAAATCTAAGTCGAACGTCACAAGAACCCGGTCTTCCTTCTGGCATACGGAGTGCACCACCGAATCTGGTGCGCCGACCATGTCCTGTTCGAGGATTGTCATCGCATCGAAGCCGTGACGTCGTAGCTGATGCGCGACTCGCTCAGGTACGTTCTGGTCCAACTTGAACGCGCGCTCTCTCATCCTGCCAGCGGCACTACCCGTTCGCGTGTGAGATCCGCCGCATAAGCCAACGCGGCAGATAAGTGCTCACGTAGAATGCCGGGATAGTCCAATGCGATCTCCTCCGGCGATTGCCCAACCGCAAGGTTGTCTAACACTGCTGAAACGAGGATACGCGTGCCCGCAAAGCAGGGCTTCCCGTGACAGACCTGCGGATCGACAGTTATGTAGGCGCGCCAGTCCATGGAGTCATCGTACTACACTGTCGGGCAGAGGTCACCGCAAAAGACTAACGATTTGTCTGCCCGGATTCCCGCCTGCTGTGGGTTCTAGCTTTGGTGTATTTCACCTCCTACTTGCTACTTGCTCAGTCTGTTGGGTCGCGTCGAACCGGGGGATTGGGGGCGTATTGGTTGATCCCGGCAGCGCAAGCCTTCACTTTCTAACGGCGACAGAAGTCTGTTCGCGCTCAACGTGCGGAACGCGTCCCAGCAGTGTGCACAGGCAATTTGTGTAGAACCAGTGCGGCCATTCGAGGGCTTTGCGTGAGTACCAGTGGCCAATGGAACCTGATTGCTGGCAACGCCCGCTGTCGACTGACCGCTTGTTGATGCGAGTCAGCGTGTGAGTGTCGCTGCCTGTCTACTCAATAGTCAGGTCGCCCGCCATCTTAGCGGGGGCCCGGGCGCCAGCGTCGTAGGATTCGCGATACCCGAGGACTTGCGCCGGCGCGTAGTAGCCCGCGCATCGAATGGCGCCCGCGATTGTTTGGGCGCACAGCAGATGTCGACCCGCGGCCATGTTGATGATCGGCGTCCCGAAATCCACCGAGGTGAAGCGTTCGCCCTCAAGTCCGCCAAGGCGCCATAGCGTTTCAATGTGAGAACCCCAGCACAGGATCTCATTGTCGCCCCCCAACGCGCATGTGTGCCTGGACCCGCAGGCGATCGCTTCGGCTGGCCAGGGCAACTCGGCGCGAGTGCCCTGGCTCGCCGTTTCGTTATCGCCGATCGCCTCCGCCGCATCGTACCCATAGGCTCCAATGTCCCAGTCGGGTCCCCAGCACATCACATCGCCGCTGGCGAGGAGCACGCATGCGTTCTTGCCGGTGCACAGCTGCTCGATGCTACTGGCGAAGCTGATCCGCTGACTCGTGTCGACGACTTCGTCATCGCCGATATCGTCAGTTCCACCGTTGCCGAGTTGTCCTTCGTTACCCGCGCCCCAGCACACCACCATTGTCGAATCGACAACCGCGCAGGAGAACCCCGCCCCGGCGCTCACCTGGTCGACGACCGATGTGTCGAAGTCTGGACCAACAGCGTTGTCGCCCGTTTCGTCATCGCCCACACTACCCACGGGATGGCCAAGGCCTCCGGATGAATTGCTGCCCCAGCAACGTACGCGACCAGATGCAAGCAACACGCAGCAATGGCCGGCACCGCAACTCAATCCCCGAACTGGTTCTCCCAAATAGAACGCCTCGCTATCGGCGAAAGATACAGCGTCTTCGAGGCTCCCGTTTCCGGTCGCGCCGGACGTGTTGTCACCCCAACACCGGACATCCCCAACCTCCGACGCCGCGCACGTAAAGTCGCCTCCGGCGCTGATGTGGGCGGGAGCCCAGCCAAGGTCGATGGTGCCGCCTGATACGATGCTCTCGTCGTCGCCGATGACAGACTCGTCGCTGTCCGCGGACTGATAGAACTCGTTGCTGCCCCAGCAGCGAAGCTCGCCGTCAGCGCTTACTGCGCATGCGTGACGTGAGCCGACGGTCAGTTGTTCCTGTAGGGGAGCAGCGGTGACCTTTACGTCGAACTGTAATCGCTGTTCGAACTCCCCGTCGCGCGCCAGCACGGAGACCGAGTGTACTGCGATGTCTCCGGCGAGCGGGACGCCGTGGACCATGCCGCGTACCGAATCGAGACTCAGCCACGACGGCGCGGTCTCGAGAGTGAGCCGCACGTCGTCGCCGTCTCCGTCAACGAGGGCGAGCTCTGCCCCATATTCTGAGCCGACAACCGCATAACGGGCGGCTGTGCTTTGTAGCAGCGGTTGCGTGTTTGTGACGACAAGGGGAGGGCGCGTGTTGACTGCTGCTTCGTCGCCGTGCGCACTCAAGATGCCGTGTCCGTTTGCCCCCGGCATTCCCCAACACTGCAGCGTGCCGGATGTAAGCAGGGCGCACGTGACGCCGACGCCTGCCGTCAGTTGCGAGACCGTTCCATCGATGACAACCGGCGCATAGTCGGTCGGCAGGTCGTCATCCCCGATGATCGCGGCGGCCCCTGCCTGGCCGAGAACTCCGGCCGAAAACTCGCTGAAAGCCTCTTTCCCCCAACAGCGTACGCCGCCGCCTGTGAGGGCACAGGCATGTGTGTTGCCTGCGACCGTCTGCGCAGCATCCGCGCCAACATCGATGATCGCGGCCGAGTCTGCGCTGAGGATGTCGATCGTCGAAGCGCCACCAAAGCTGTCTTCGCCGGCTGAACCCCAGCAGCGGACTGTATTGTCCGATAGGGTGACGCATGCGCGGGTCATCCCGACGTCGAGCGAAGTTACTCTCGCGCCCAATTCGATCGGGGTCACAACGTCCGCCCGTTGGCTTGCGCCGATGACTGCTGTGGTGCCGGCCCCGAGTACGCCGGTGTCACTGCTCCCCCAGCACACAAGCTCGCCACCGGTGCCGCCGACGCATGTTACGTTCTCGCCGGCATCGATGGTCTCGATGTCAAAGCTGAACTGCAGCGTCGACGACGGCCCCGGAGTTTCGTTGTCTCCAATCGACGCTTCGGACGACGCGATACCGAGCAGGCCCTGGAACTGTCGTTGGCTGCTGAGTACGGGCGCGTTGGCTCCCCAGCATTCTACACGGTTGTCACCATACCTTGCGCAGGTGTGCAGCGCACCGGCAGTGATTTCGACGGCGCCGGCACTGATGGGTACCGGCTGAAGAGATGCGCCTGGGTTTCGCTGCTCGGTATCGCCCAGTCCGAGCTGCCCGTGTGCATTGCCGCCCCAGCAGTACACGGTTCCACTCTGAGTGAGGCCGCAGGTGTGAGCGGCGCCGACTGCAATGTCCTGCATCACTTCCGGCAGGTCGAGTGCACCGCAGCCACCTGCCGGTGTAGCAGCGCCGAAGTATGCTTCAGGCGTGCAGCCGAGAAGATCCCTAAAGGTTGGCAGGCCGTAGCGGTCGAGAAGTTGCGTGTTGTATTGCGAGTAGAGAAGCGGGTCCCCCCAGCAGAATACACGCCCCAGCTCATCCACGGCACACACGTGCGCGTAGTTGGCCTCTACATTCACGATCCGTGCGTCACGGACGACGAGCTGAAGAATCAGCTGGTCACTCGAAGCGCCCACCGTGTCTGACATCGATAGAACAACCGTGTGCTCGCCGAGGTCCCAGCTGGTAGTCTCCCACGAAAGCGCGCCGGTGGATTCGTCGATCGACAGTCCGTCGGGTCCGGATTCAATCGCGAACAGAGGTGCGGAGCCGTTTGGGGCGCTAAAGGCCGGCGTCCAACTCCAGGGTACGGCGCGAATGACCTCATCCGGTGTCTGTGGATCCGCAAAGGCAACCTGGTCGCACACCGTGTCGCAGGGGCCACCGCAATCGACCCCTTCTTCGTCCCCGTTGAACTGCCCGTCATCGCACGTAAACATGGTGGCCTGAATGACCTCGGTCGTTTGCATCGCGGCGCCTTCTGCACTCAAGCGGGCGCGGTAGAACCAGGGGCCGGGCGTGTCCGGCAGGTGCGATGCTTCGCCGCCGAAACCCGACACTTCGGTCCACGGCCCATCTGGGGACTCGGCGACCTCCCAACGCACCTCCAGAGGACCGACGCCGCGGAATCCGGTGTCGGACTCGCTGACCACCGAGATGCCGGCGTGATTGATTGCCGCCACCTTGTACGCGTGTGTTTCTCCTACCGTAGCCTGCGCGCCTTCGACGGCGAGGGTGACGAAACCATGGTTCGAGGTGGCGCCGGCGACGGTCCACGTCAGGCTTCCGGCAGCAGCTTCGGAGTCCTCGTAGGGAGCGACCGCGTACTCGGAAACCAGCACGCCGTCTCTGAGCAGCGCGTACCGCTCGGCGCCGGAGGCCGCGGCCCAATCGACGCGTACCCGGTCGGTGGTCGCGCCGTCCGAGGCGGACACCCCCATGGGGCGCGACGGGACACACTCGGCGTCGGCCCCCGCGCATTGATCCGGGCAACAACCGTCGCCGTCAACGCAGGCGACGACCTGGTCGCAGGCGGCTTCGACGATGGGAACGCAGCGGACATTGCCGACCTCGTCGTCGCAGGCCCACCGATGTCCCGGCGCGCACCTCCGATCCTCTTCGTCGATGAGCAGCTCGCACCCGCCACAGGCATTTTCGCGCTGATCGCCGACGCATACGAGGGTGTTGGGTCCGGCGCAGAGTCGAGTCCCGCCACCGCATGCACCGCACGCTGTTCCGACGACCGTCGCGAGGTCGGCGCTGCCACCGCAGGCATTCACCGGCGGCGGCGCGCAGCCCAGAGTGTTCTCGTCTGCGCAGAAGGTGATGTTGCCGTCTCCGCATGGGATTCCGGGCGCGCCCTGCAGGGGGTCACATCCACCGCAGGCGTTGGGCCGGTCGATACACACAACCCGGTCGGATCCGCTGTCGTCGCATCGCCATGTACCGCACGCGCCGCAGGCCTCGCCCGGGCTGCCCGCAAGGGGGGCGCACCCGCCGCACTCGTTTGCGATCACACCGGACTCGTCACAGCGAGCACCCCCTGTTGTCGGGTCACAGGTCCACCTGCCGAGAGTACAGGTTCCGCAGGGTGAGCCGATGGCGACATCCAGTGCGTCGCCGCCGCCGCAGGGGTTGGCGCCCGCCTGCTCGCAGGAGACTTCGTCCACGCTGATACACTCCCACAACCCCTCCGCTCCGAGGGAGTCAGTACAGGGCTGCTGCGGCAATCCTTCGAGGGTCGCGCACCCGCCGCAATTGTTTACAGCGGTCGCGTCAACGCAGATGTGTTGTCCGCTGAGAGCGTCACAGGCGAGCGCTCCGTCGCCGCACGGTCCACATGCGCTGCCGGTTTCCTGCGTGAGTGTGGAGCAGCCCTCGCAGTCGTTGTCTTCGCCGGCCCACAGACACTCGACGCTGTCTGCGCCGGTGCAGGCGAAGAAGCCATCGCCGCACTCGCCGCACGCCTGCCCCGGCTCGTTGTCCAGCGCCGTACTGCCACCGCAGGTGTTGCTCTCCACGCATTCGCTGCCGGTGCAGTCTGACGGGATGCAATGCCTGAAGCTGCAGATGTGACCCTCGCCGAAGCGTGTGTCCGCGACGCAATCCGCGCTGGTGTCACACTCGATTTGACGGTCGTAACAGCCCGAAATCGTGGCGGCCGAGCAGATTGCGAACAGCGCTGAGAGGGCGAGCCGGCCGAGATGGAGTGGGAAGGCTTTGGGAAGAATGAACATGATGAGTGCCTGGCGCGAGTTGCCGTCCCCGACTGGGTGCCGGCGATTATCGGCATCTGTCATTCGCGGTTGCGTGTCCGCCGGAAAGCCGGACGCGAATTCGGGGACCACCGGATAGTCGCCTTCAGGCACATATGGTACACGTGCATGCATTCCGACATTCTCAGCGAGCTTCATCATGTACCAGTTCCCGAGGGTCCTCGGCCAGGCCGACCCGACTCTGCATATCATTGCGACCCTACTCATCGCCGGCTGTCTCTCTGCGTGCAAAGAAGACACCCCGCCGGGAGGTGGCTGCGACACGGACGCTGACTGCGCGATCGGTGAGCGTTGCGTCGACGCGGAATGCGAAGTCGTGGGCAGCGATGCCGGCGACACGGACGTCCACGACGTCGCCGACGATGCGCCCGACGAAGACATCATCGAAGACGTGGACGACGTGGGCGAGCTGGATGACGTACCGGATGTGCCCGAGGATACGGGCCCCGACGCAGGCTCCTTCACCAGCCCCTGCGAGCTGGACATCGACTGCGACAGCGGCGTCTGTATCTCGACCGAGATCGGCGACCTGTGTTCGCGCCTCTGCAATGTCGACGCGGATTGCGGCGACGGCGAGTGGCAGTGCCGTATTGTCTCCCTCAGCGGCGAAGACGTGCAGGAGATCTGCGTCCCTATCGTCTCTACGCTGTGCAACCCCTGTGCGGTGGACCTGAACTGCGACTCGGGAAACCTGTGCGAGACGCTCATCGACGGAGACTTCTGCGCGACGGATTGTGCCGAGTCTGAGTGCCCGGACGGGTTTCGCTGTGAGGTGGTCTCTCGGCTCATCGACGGGTCTGCGGTAGAAGCGAACGTCTGCCAGCCGATCTCCGGCTTCTGTGGAGATTGCGTTGACAGAGACCGGGACGGCTTCGGGCAGGGCTCCGGATGCCTGGGAACGGACTGTGACGACACGCTCACATCGGTGTACCAGGGCGCGCCTGAAGTGTGCGACGGAGTCGACAACAACTGCGACGGTGCGATCGACGAGGGTTTCGACCTCGACACCAGCCTTGATCACTGCGGCGAGTGCAACTCACCCTGCGCTTCACCCGGTGCCGAAGTCGCGTGTTCGGCGGGCGTGTGTGTTATCGCGCGGTGCCCGGAAGGATTCGGAGACTGCGATGGCGACATCACCAACGGTTGTGAAACCGACGTAACGTCAGCGACGAACAACTGTGGCACCTGCGGGACTGTTTGCGCGTATGACAATGGCGTTCCGGTTTGTGCCGAAGGCGTCTGCGATCTCGCGGGCTGCACCGACACATACGCGGATTGCGACGGCGACGACACCAACGGCTGCGAGATTGAGACGGCCGGGAACCTCGACAACTGTGTGGTTTGCGGTGAGGTGTGTTCCGACAATCACGCAACACCTGCCTGCGAGCCGGGCGGATGCGTGATTCTCGAATGCGAGAACGGGTACGCTGACTGCGACGGGCTCGTCGAGAGCGGCTGCGAGACCTACGTCGACGAAGACGAAAACAACTGTGGCGGCTGTGGCGTCGAGTGTGGCACCGGCAACGGCGAGGTCATCTGCGATGGTGGCGACTGCGTCGTGGACTCATGCGATGATGGCTGGGTGGACTGCGACGGCGACTCCAGCAATGGCTGCGAGGCATTTATCGGCACGGACCCGAACAACTGCGGGTCCTGCGGCGTGCGATGTGTGTACCAGAACGCAGAGGGAATCTGTGTGGACGGTGCCTGCCGCGTCGGCGACTGCGACGGTACATTTTCGGACTGCAACGGCGACGGCCTCCAACCCCCCGGCGTGTCTGATGGCTGCGAAGCCGACCTGGCGTCGATCGACACCTGCGGCGCGTGCGACGTCAGTTGTGGCGTCGAGGGGCAGTTTCGTGAACCCACCTGTGATCTGGAGATCGACGGATCCAGATCCTGCAGTCTGTATTGCATCACGCGAATCACGGAGGACTGCGACGGACTCTCTGAGAACGGCTGTGAGACGGACCTGCAGAACACGGTTACATCCTGCGGTGGCTGCGGCGTCGACTGCCGCCTCGACAACACCGTGTCCGGCTGTCTGGGCGGCGCGTGCACCTATCCGCGTTGCGAAGACAACTTCGCGGACTGCAACGAGGACGTAGAGTTTTCAAACATCGGCCGCCCGGACTGGGACGGGTGTGAGGTGGAAATCCTCAATGACACAGACAACTGCGGCGGCTGCGGCAACCTGGATGAGGACTATGACTGTGACTCCGGTGGCGGCGACTGGCGCTGCGAAGCCGACATCTGCGTGGTGGACAACTGCCCAGGCAGCAGCGCAGATTGCGACGACAACCCCAGCACCTGCGAGGCGGACCTCGACTCCACGGCTACCTGCGGCAACTGCGCCACCGACTGCTTCGACCCGCCGATTCCCGCCCACGCCGGCGGTCAGATCAGCAACGCAACCTGCGACGAGAGCCGCCTGTGTGTTGTTGACGACTGCCAGTCCGGATACGCGGATTGCGACGGCCAGTGGACCAACGGCTGCGAGGTTCTCTTCGAGGACGACGCTACCTGCGGTGTGGATTGCGGCTCTGTCGTCAATTGCACGACGATATTCGATAACGCGACGGGCATCTGCAACCCCCTCCGCGACTGCGAGCTCGCTGCGTGTGAGGGTAGTTTCATCGATCTCGACGGCGTGCAGGCCAACGGCTGTGAGTGCGACTTTCTCGGCGGTATCGACGCGCCCGACTTCCTCGGCGGCGGCGGCAGCGGCGTGGACGGAGATTGCGACGGTGTGGACGGCGTGGCTCTGTCGGCGGTGTTTGTTTCTGCGAACGGCGCTGACGACCTTACGTGCGGCGTCTGGGGCGATCTGAACGGCGACGGGAACTCGGACATTCCGCTGCTTGCGAACCCGGATCCCAACGCACCTCCCTACAACCTCGACACCCTGGACCGGACATTCCTTCAGGCACCCCACGCGTGCGCCACCATCGAGCGGGGCATCGAGCGAGCCGTGGAGCTTGGCTTCGACGCCGTGTACGTGACGGCAGGTGTCTACGATGTCGACGACCACCCGAGCGGAAACAAACAGGTGAGAATGGCCGCAGGCGTCAACGTGTTCGGCGGCTACTCCCTCGACTTCAGATCACACAACCGAAACGCATTCGTTACGCGGATTGTGGGTAATGAGTGGAACCGAACGGTGACATTCAACGATCTCGGTGCAGCGCGCACAGTCCTCGATGGCGTCGAGATCCAGGGCAAGAACAATGACCCCAGTCCGACCCCGCGCTTCTCAGGCCTGGGTGACGGCGAGACCGTCTATACGGTTTGGATTCAGAACTCGCAGCAGGTCGTCATCTCAAACTCCGACCTCTACGGCGGAACCGGAGAAGGCGGCGAAGATGGAGACTTCGGCTCCGATGGAGCGGTTGGGCGCAACGGGAGCCGTGGTGGAAACGGGGCAGGATGGGGCGGCGCCTTTGACTGCCCGACGGCGCAGGGCGGTGGAGGCGGCAGCGGTGGCTCGCACTCGTGCGGTGGTGTCAACGTATCCGGCGGTGGCGGAGGCCGCGGCGGAAACGCACAGGGTAACAACGGTCAGAACGGCGGCGGCGGCGGAGCGGGTGCCAATGGCGGCGCGTCAGGCGGCGGCGGCGGCGGCGGGCAGGCAGCCGGCGGGACAGGTGGCAACGGCGGCGGCGGGCGCCAGGGAGCGAACGCAGGCAGTGGCAGTGGCGGCTCCCCGGCACTGACGCCGGAGGGCTTCATGGACGGCTCAGGCTGGCGCGGCGACAATGGCTCTCCCGGTGGTGCCGGTGTTCATGGCGGCGGCGGCGGCGGTGGCGGCGGCGGCGGCGGTGACGCGGTTTGCGCGGGAATCGGCTATGGCGTGGCCAGCGGCGGCGGCGGCGGCGGCGGCGGCAGCGGCGGTTGTGGTGGAAGCTCGGGCGGCCAGGGGTTCCATGGTGGCGCCGCGATCGTGATCGCTGCCATCAGCTCCGGGGTAGAGCTCACCAACGTGGAGCTTCAACGCGGCATAGGCGGCGGAGGCGGCGCCGGTGGATCCGGTGGTCGCGGCGCGGCCGGCGGCAGCGGTCCTGCCGGGGGCTCAGCGGCGTCAGGTGGAGCCGAACGTAGCGGTGCCGGTGGCGAAGGCGGCAACGGGGGTGCCGGCGGCGGCGGCGGTGGCGGTAGCGGTGGCTGCGGTGGCGCGTCGATTGGGATCGCGACAGCACTCGGCTCTTCCGTCTACAACAATGGCGTCACGCACCATGCCTGCGCCGCGGCCTCGTGCTTCGGTGTCGGTGGCGGTCCCGGAACCGGCGGCAGCCACGGAGGAACCGGTGGCAGCGGCGGAACAGGCGCGCCAGGCTGTTCCGGCGTGGACATGGAGTCCCTGAACTACTGAGGCCCATGATCGGGTCCGCGTTCTGTGCCGTCATCGCGACCGGCCTCCAGGCCAAGGCTGCGGCGGTCGGACTTATTGCACGGGCGTATAGGGGCGGGTACCATCCGTGCCGTTCGTCACCATTCATTCGCGACCCGGGGACCGTCATGATCAATCCAGTGCCCAGTCTAATTGCGCGTTCATCGCGCACCGCCAATGCATCGATCGCTGCCATCCCCCGCTACACTTTCGTTGGCGTCCTGGTCCTCGCTGCGGCGGCCGCGTGCTCCAGGGCCGACGAGGCGCCCGAAGAGAGCGCGCCGCCGACGGAAGAGGCGCACGCCGAGGGCGATCCGGTGCCGGCCGCCGAGGGAGAAGTCGCGGAGGAGGCCCCGGGTGACGGAGCGGCCGCAGACTCACAGCCGAGCTCTGCGCCCGCACTGGCGAGCACACAACCCTGCTCGATTACCGTCGCTCCGGCTTCGCCAACCGCAGACAATGAGTGTTTTCTCGTGCCGCGCCTGCGCGTGGCCGGCATGCCGCAGACAGTCTGCACGCAGGCGACAGAGCCTCTCACCTTTCGATATGACAGCCGCGGACGTATACTCACAGACGGTTTCGCTACCTACGAATACGACGAGAGCGGTCGGGCGTCTGTATCGGGGATGGAGGAGGCGGTACAGACCGCCACCCTCGACGACCAGAATCGAATCCTCACTCTCGGTGATAACACGTTCAGCTACGATGAGCTGGGACGGGTTCATCGTGTAGTTTCCGGCGACCGCTACGTGCGTTTCATATACGCTCAGGACGGCACATACACGATTGACCACAACTACCCGGACTCCGATGAGTTCTGCGAATCCGAGCTCCTTGAGGTCACAGGTGACCACACAAGCCGACCTTCGGCGGAGCGCTTTGGACACTGCGAAATCAACGAAGTACCGCGAACGCTGACGTACACCTGGGACAGCGAAGGCAGGATCGCTACAATCGATGTTGACGCGCGCGATGACGGTACCAGCGACGCTACGATCACGGTCAACTACGCGTGCCACTCCCTGTGAAGTCGCCGACGAGTCGCCTGTCGCGATGATGGATTCGACTCCACCGAGAACGCTTCGAGTTCGTCTGGCGGCGGTTCTTGGTGCAACGGCAATCATCGTAACGTCGTCCGCCTGCGCTCCCGATGAAGCCTCGCTCGACACAACGGCAGACATCGACGTCGTCGAGGACGATGCCGGCACCGATGCTGTCGACGCCGACGCCGACGCCGACGCCGACGCCGACGTCTCCGACGCCGACGTCGGCGCCACAGACACGATAGATGTCGCAGACACAATCGACGCGCCGGATGCGATAGATGCCGCAGACACGATCGACGCGCCGGATGCGATAGATGCCGCAGACACGATCGACGCGCCGGATGCGATAGATGCCGCAGATATGATCGACGCCGCCGACACCAGCGACGCCACGGATCTCGGCGATGTGTCCGACGCCGGGGACGCCCCCGACGATGTGATCGTGGACCCCGCCTGTGCGAATCACTCGGGCGAGCCCAACGATGAAGGCCGAGATGCGACACGCCTCGTCGACGGAAGCGAGCACCTCGGGCAGATCTGCGACGACGACGAAGACTGGTTTCGCGTCGAAGTTGATGCCGGACGCACGGTCAGCTTTGCTCTGGAATTTGACCATGCGCTGGGCGACCTGGACATGGAGGTTTTTGATATCTCCGGGCAGCTCCAGGAAACATCGGAGACTGTCTCGGATCGGGAGGTCGTGCGCGTGACATCAACCGGACTGGAGTTGTTTGTCCGCGTGTACGGCTATCAGGGCGCGACGAACACCTTTGCGCTTCGCGTAGCCGTCTTCGAGGCCGATGACGCCTTTGCCTGCGCCTTCACCGGCGAGGTTCGATACGAAGATCGGCTCTTTGATACCGGCGGGTTCACCGGCGAGGTGCGTGAGCTCCCTGCGTCAATGGTCAGAGTCGACGTCGTTCGCGTATTCGATGACGCGGTTGTGGGCAGCGGTGTCACCGGGGAATCAGGTGAATATGCGATCGAGGGCGCCTGTCACGAGGACCGCCGCTATCAGGTGCGCGCCCTTGCGATTACCGAGCAATTCGGAACGACGCTGACGACCCGAGACGCCTCCGACGCTGCCTCATTGCACTCCGAGGCGAGCGTTCCCGTTCTCGTCAGCTCAGCCGATAGTTCTCACGATGTGGATGTGAGCGCACGAGCAGATGGATTGGGCGGAGCCTTTCACATCATCGATGTCATGACAGACGCCGTGCGCCTGATCGCGGCGCACGCGGATACCCCCACGCCGAATCTGGATGTGCTCTGGGAGCCCGGCAACGCCTTCGACTGCGGCTCCTGCTACTCCGGTGGCGTGATGCAGCTGGGTGGTCAGGTCGAGGACCCGGACGAATATGACGATGCCATCATCCTGCACGAGTTCGGGCACCACTTCATTGCGACACTCAGCGCGGACTCATCGAGAGGGGGAACACACAGAGATTTGCGGGTGGACCCACGCCTCGCCTACGGTGAAGGTGTTGCGTACTTCTTCGCGGCAATGGTCGCTGACGACCCAAACATCATCGATAATTTCGAGTCCGGCAGCCGCCACATCGACCTGGAAGCCGTGTTGCAACAGGGCGAAGCGCTGTCAGTCCTCAAGGGTACAAGCGACGGCACACAGTCGGGACTCATTCGTGAAGAGATCATCGCCGCAATCATGTGGGACGCGTATGACGCTGCGTCGCCATCCGAGGCACATGACACCGTAGAGATCGGCGTCGACGGGCACATGCGGATTCTGCTCGACTATTTCGGCGAAGATTCAAGGGCGCCTGATCTCGGCCCCCGCGGAATCGACCTTGTGGATTGGCTCAACGCTCTGGCATGCGACGAGTCCACACCCGCAGGAACCGAGGCGCTGGCTGCGGAGCGGGAGTTTCCGTGGACTGCGTCGGCGGATCTGAATTGCGCATTCAGTACACGCGAAGCGACGATCGGGGCCGACGGTGAAGGGCCCACGCAGCAGGGAGAAACACGAAAGTGAACATACGAAACAGGAACAGGGCAGGGACGGCGATCGCTTCGTGGTCGTCTCTTATGATCGCGTTGTTTGCTCTCGGTGGCGCCGGTTGCTCCGAGGCGGAAGGTGGCGCCGAAGCACAGGATGTCATTGAGGATTCGGACTCGCCGGACAGCGGAGAGGACGCCCCTTCTGACGTTACGGGGGACCTCTCAGATGACGTCGAAGGCGGAGACGCAGATACGGACGCCGATGTGGAACCGCCGATCGACAGTCTCCTGCTATCCGATCAATTCCTCAATATTGCCCACCGCGGCGGCGCTCGCCTCGCGCCGGAAGAGACCATGGTAGCGTATCAAAACGCTGTGGCGGTCGGCGCTGATGTGCTTGAGATTGACCTGCACGCAACCAGCGACGGTGTTGTTGTTTGCATGCACGACGAGACCGTGGACCGAACCACAAACGGCGAAGGCACGATACGTGGAATGACCTTCGATGAGCTGCGAGCACTGGACGCCGGGTATCATTGGACCGACGACGGCGGCGAGAGCTATCCGTATCGTGGTCAGGGCCTACAGGTTCCAACGGCGCGCGAAGTGCTCGAGGCCTTTCCGGAGATGCACTTCGCGATCGAAATCAAACAGCAGCAGCCGTCGATTGCCGCCGACGTCGTCGCGTTGATCGAAGAGCTGGAACTCGACACGCAGGTCGTCGTCGCCAGCTTCGGCGACGCGGCGATTGCGGAGGTTCGCGAGTTGAATCCGCGCCTGATTACTGCCTTTTCGTTGAGCGAAATGATTGAGCTCTTTCTCCTCAATCCAAACAACATCGGCACCTACGAAGCGCCCGGTGAGATCATGCAGGTTCCGCCCGCGCAGGGAAACATCGACGCCCTGTCGCCCGAGATACTCGGGATGGCAGACGAGGCGGGCCTGCGCGTGCAGGTCTGGACGATCAACGATCGCCAGGAGATGATCGACATCATGGCACTCGGCGTCGACGGCATCTTTACGGATGACCCGGCACTTCTCGAAGAGATCATCTCGACGGGCGACTGACAGGCTTCTTCTTTGCCGGCCAGGCGATGAACAGGAACAGCGCGGTCATGACGACTCCTCCCAACAACATGGGGAAGGTCTGACCATACACCGCGCCGAACGTGTCTGCGTACACCGCGTCGCCGGGGTCGCTCTCGTCAAAACGCACATCGACGAGCTGCCCTACCTGATAGTCCGACTCGCTATTTCCGCAGGAGCCGGATTCCACCTGATAGCGCTCGTCACCATGAACGAACGCATACACCGGACAATACGAGCGCGAGTGATTCGACCCGCTATACTCCGCGATGCGTATGACCTCTGCGCTCGCGCGACCGGACATGTTCGCGGAGCGTGACTTCAGCAGAAACCCCCAGCCGACGAGCATCCCGGGGCCGGCAGCGAAGAGAAGCACGAGAATCACGGCCTTGATCGCTTTGTTCATGATGCTCCCCGGTTGTTGTTCGATCGATCGCTGCGCGCAGTGTCGCACGGCTGCTGCGGGGTGGACAAGCTGAAACGCAGGTGTTCGCGTGCCGCGATACCATCGGCACAATTCGACATCGACGTCCATGCGCGTAGGATAGGGGCGCCGAAGGTGCGATGCGCTGTGTCAGCGTCGGCGGACTCGGCCGGGAGTCGGCTCGACAGAACAACCATTTCGACGCGGAGAAGAGGTCGCAGATGTTGGACGCCTGGTATCAGAGAGCCACGCGAGCACCGCGCAGGTACTTCGTTTCGCTGCGAAGTGACGTCGAGGCCGTGAGTACCGGTCGGTGGGATGGCTTCGGGCGGATTCATCTCGGGCTATTGCTCACCCTCGCTACGCTGTTCCGGCTTCGAGCCCTGTTCCGTCGCTGGCACGTGGCACAGCGAGCTGCCGGTCTGGCCTTCTTCACCGCGATGTCCTTTGTGCCGATGCTGCTCGTTCTCGTGGTGATCGCCGACGCCTTTGAGATTCTCGACGACGCGGGCTCCGTGGTCCTCGCCGCCGTCTTGCGAAACTACATGCCGATGGAGCAATCGGCCGCGCTCACTACCCTCACCACCTGGGTGGACAACGCGCGTACCGCGTATGCCGGCGGCATCGGGCTTATCATCGCCTTCCTCGCGGCTATCGGGCTATTTACGGGATACTACCGACTCATCAATGACCTGTGGCATGTGCCTCGCACGGCGAGCCTGACACACAAGGCGGGGATTTTCGTCGTCTCGCTGGTGTTCGTTCCCACACTCCTGACCCTGAGCGCATTCTTCTCCGCGCGCGTCGGGATGAGCCTTGGTGACGGCGAACGAATCGAGTGGTTGGAAGCAATCTTCCTCCCAATGGGCTTGATCTTTGTTGTCGCCCTGGCGGGGATCAAGGCGCTGCCGAAAACCGACGTCAAATGGTGGTCAGCGGCGGTCGGAGCCCTGTTCGCTGCAGTGACCTTCGAGTTGGGCAAATACGGCTTCGCGTTTTATGTGCGTGAGCTCGTCGAGGGCACCTGGTTCCTCGTCTACGGAGCCGTGTTTCTGCTGCCGGTGTTCCTCATCTGGCTCTACGTATCCTCGCTCATCGTAGCGTTGTCGGCCGGGCTCGCCAGCGTAACCCAGCACCTTGCGACGCAGCGAGAGTTGGTCAGAGCCGGCGCGCCGTAGCCGCCGGGCTGCACCCAACCGGTGCCGGGTGTCGTTCGGAGCAATTTGGGGCAGACATCCGGCCCCGGGCCTCGGCCATCACTGATCGATCGGATGTTTGCAGACACCGATCCGTAGCTGAAGCAAACACCAACCGGTGCATGCGAAAGCTGCTCGGGAGTTCCGCATTGCGGCGGCCCTCGCACCCCGATCGGACTATCCGCCGGGCAGGCGGCGGTTGCTTGGAACCGGGCGGCGCCGAAGATGGCGGGCAAACGCACGCATCACAACCAGGTGTGCCTGTGCCTGGGTGAACTTGTAGATGAACCACGGCAGCGCCGGCGTGAAGTCATGGATGGCGGCGAGGACCGTTCGCCCGTCTGGAAGCATCCGAAACTCGAGGCGGCCCCGGTCTCCTTCACGAGCCCGCACCAGCGCACCGGAGCGAATGTAGAGTAGGGCTCGGTCCTTCGATGAGCGCTCTATCGAATAGCTGAGTTCAAGCAGACAAATCCGCGTACCGCGCACCGTGAAGCGGCAAACACCGACGTCATCGACATCGACGCGTAGCCAGGGCGTGCAGAACCGAGGCAGCCACTCAAGATAGGCAGATGCTACAGAGATTGCGTCGCTCTGATCCGAAAGCTGCAGTCGCTGAATCGACCGTACATCGGGGGGCGCCGGCGTCGGGCGTGGACCTGCTGCCGCAGTCGTTTGTTCGACAGGCTGAGCGTCGTCGTCGGCGAGTGCCTCGCGCAACGCCTCGTCGAAGCCCGTCGTTTGCACACCGAAGATGCGAGCCAGCTCGTCGTCGCGCGCCACCATGGGATGCTTGAGGCTCTGAACAAGCGGTCCGACGAGCGCGCGCGAAGAACCGGTGACCAGGCTGACCCACAGCGTCGACAGACCCGGAGTAAACACGCCTACAGAAAACAGTCTGCGCTTGAGCCCCATCACGTGGGCGGTTCTGCCGATCATCTCGCGATACGAGAGCACATCCGGGCCCCCGATGTCGAAGACGCGCCCGATTGCCTCGTCATGACCGGCGCACAGAGCCAGCAGCTCGACGACGTCTTTCAGGGCCACCGGCTGCGTCTTGGAGTCGGTCCAGCTCGGACAGATCATCGCAGGCAGTCGGCGCACCAGCCGCGTCATGATCTGCAGGCTGGAGCCGCCTTTGCCCACAACCAGGCCGGCGCGCAGAACGGTCACAGGTACCCCGTGTGCGCCGAGAAGCCTCTCTACCTCTTCTCGGCTCTCGAGGTGTTTGGACAGGTCATACCCTTCTGGGATCAGGCCACCGAGGTATACAATCTGCCTGACCCCCGCTCGGGCGGCCGCGCGACCGAAGTTGTCGGCGATAATCGCATCCATGTCCTCGAATCGCGTCTGCGTAAGGCGCGCGCTCGGCATCATGGAGTGCACGAGAAAGTAGGCAACATCCACACCTTCGAGCGCCCGCTCCGCGTCCGAAAGCGAAAACAGGTCGCAGCGTCTGGCGATGGCCGCCGTGCCACGCCACAACTCTCCGCTGCGCACAGCGCGACCCAGCGCGATCACGTCGTGCTTTGGACACAGCCGGTCGATGAGGTGACGACCAACAAAGCCAGACGCTCCCGCAACAGCGACCCGAAGGCGACTCACAATAGGACCTCCCAAACGACGGTCGTGTGCCCGTCAACCGGCCGCCGTGTACGGCATACGCGCGATGTCACCACTTACAAGCCCGGTGCAGGCAGGCGGCCTACTGATACCCCGCCGCCTGCAGGCTGAACATGTGCGCGTAGCGCCCCTCGGCGGCGAGCAGCTCGTCGTGACCGCCGCGCTCGATCACGCGACCTCCGTCCAACACCACGATATGATCGGCCATGCGAACGGTCGAAAACCTGTGACTGATGAGAATCGCCATCTGGTCGTCGGTGAGATCGGCCAGACGCTGAAAAATCTCGGCTTCTGCCTCGGCGTCCATCGCGGCCGTGGGCTCATCCAATACAAGAATGTCCGAGTCTGTTCGCATGAAGGCGCGGGACAACGCGACCTTCTGCCACTGTCCGATCGAGAGCTCGCGCCCGTCCTTGAACCAGCGCCCCAGCTGTGTGGAATACTCGTTCTCCATCTCCTCGATAAAGGGCCGGGCCATTCCTTTTTCGGCGGCATCCTGCAGCCGCGGACGGTCGTCGATGTTTGGAACGTCGCCGACGCCGATGTTCTCACCGACGGTGAATTGATAGCGAACGAAGTCCTGGAAGATAACCCCGATTCGTTGTCGCAGCGCAGCAGCATCCCAATCCTTCAGATCTGTGCCGTCCAGCAGGATGCGGCCGGACTGGGGGGTGTAGAGACGTGTCAGCAGCTTGATCAGCGTGGTCTTTCCGCTGCCGTTGTGACCGACTAGCGCCAATCGGCTGCCCGGCGTCAAGCGCAGGTCGATGTTTGAAAGCGCCGGCGAACCGGCGCCGGGGTACGTGAAGCTGACGTCTTCGAATCGGACGCCGTCCCCGGGACGCTGTCCTTCCGTCACACCACCTGATTCAGTCTCCACTTCGATGTCGAGGAATTCGTACAGGTTCGAGAGGTACAGGTTGTCTTCGTACATCCCGCCAACGGCCTGCAGAATCGCCGAGAAAGCGCTCTGGCCCTGTTTGAAGACCATCAGGTACATCGTCATCTGGCCGAGGGTGATTCGCGATGCCATCGTTGTGAGCGCTACCCAGATGTATGCTCCGTACAAGGCGGCCGAAGACAGTAATCCGAGGGCGAAACCCCAAAACCCGCGGCGCAGAAAGAGGCTTCGGTCCTCCCCATATAGGGTGCCGAAGATGTCGTCATAGCGGCGCACAAGCATCGGCCCGATCTGTAGAAGCTTCACTTCTTTGGCAAAGTCTTCACGTGCGACGACGACTTCAAGGTAGGCCTGTTTGCGCTTCTCGGGTGATCTCCATTTGAAAAGCCTGAAGGCCTGCCCCGCGAAGAAAGTCTCGGAGATAAAGGCAGGAATGGCTGCGACCGCGAGAAGCAACACCGCCAGCGGCGAGAAGCGAGCCAACAGCACGCCGAAGCTGACCAGCGAGAGTGCGTTCTGAAAGAGTCCGAAGCTTCGCTGCACAAGTGAAAGCGGCCGAGAGGACGCTTCGCGCCTTGCCTGCGTCAATTGGTCGTAGAGCTCCGGATCTTCGAAGTGGGTCAGGTCCAGGGTCAGCGATTTTTCGAGAATCAGCATGTTGACGCGATGCCCGAGCAGGGCCCGCAGCAGAGACTGACTTACGCTGATGCCTTTCTGGCAGGCCGCCATTGCCGTCACCAGCAATGCTTCGAGGCCGATCCACTGCAGGGCCAGCATGCGGTCCGAGCGGGTGCCGGTCTCAATCGCGTGCACCACCGCGTCGATGATGAGGCTGCCGGTGAAGGCGATCGCCGGCGGAAGAAGGCCCGCCGCCAGCGTGAGCAGCGCGAGAGCGAGGGTCAGCCCGCGACTCGTAGCCCACACGAGCTGTATCGCCCGTGACGTGTATCGAAACACGCCCAGAGAACGTCGAAACCACCCGGGCACGGGCGCTGAAGGGCCCCGCCTCGGGGGAGAATGTGGAGATGTCATGGGCGCAAAGCTCGGCACGGATAGGCGACGAGCAAGCGTGGCCGTGGGGTGCGAGGGCTCTGCCCTCGCGCTCCCGGCAGGGACTTGCGTCCCTGCACCCTACGGAAGTTGCTACGCAACTTCCTGTTTGGAGCGGGAGAGTGCGATCCGCGGCCCGGAACGAGAATCAATTGGCCGCGATCACTCTTGTGCGCGCACTGCTGCGCCTCGGCCGGCGTGTTTACTCGCACTCGATGGGTTCCTCACCGCGTACGCACCGGCCCTCCTCGCAGTATCCGCCGCCGCATTGCCAGTCCCCCTCACAGGTACTGCCGGGGGCGTAGGCCTCGGCGCAGGTGCCCGGTACGGTCTCGGCAATGTCGCCGCCGAAGGGGTCGCAGCCCGCGCCGCAGTCGCACCAGCTCGTGCCCTCGCAGCCGAGCCCATAGGCCCTCGCGTTGCATGCCTCACCGTCTGTGGCCGGCGCCACACAGGTCCCGTCCACGCCGCAGCTGGTCCCGGCATTGCACAGGATCTCAGGCTGGTTGTGTGGACACGCGGTGCCCGCGCCGGCGGGAGCTGCGCACGCTCCCCGATAGCAGAAGAGCCCGTCGTTGCAGCTGCCGTAGAAGCTGTACTCGTAGGCGCTGCACGGGTCGCCCACGTCGCCCAGCTCGTGACACCGGCTGACGAAGGTTTCGTCCCCGGCGATGGGCCCGCACCACAGCCCCTCGGCACATTGCACGGTTGTGTCCGGGCACTCCTCGCCGAGTCCGGCCGTGGCGCTGCATCGATACTCGGTGCCCTCGAAATCGATCGGTGTGCACACGCCGGCATCGCCGCATGGTCGCTGGTCGGCCCAGAAGCACAGCTCACCAATGGCGGGCTCCGCCTGACATGTTGGGATGTTCTCTTCGTTGCTCCCTATCAAACACCGAAGTCCATCCGGGCAGTTGTCATCGTACGCACACTGATCGCCGGCCGCGACGTCGTTTTGGCAAACACCGCCGACACAGAAGTACCCTACCCGGCAGGTGTTCAGTTCATCACAGGCGCTGCCTTGCGGGACCCAGGATTGCACGCATACGCGCTCGGCGTACCCCTCGACGACGCTGCACAGCTGTCGCTCAGCGCCGGAGCAGCGGCCGCCGGGGCAGGGCTCTCCGACCTCTGGAAAAACCTGACATACGCCGTCTTCGTTGCAGAATGCGCCGTTGGAGTCGCAGCGTACAGAGGGGTCCGAAGGGTCACAGGCGTCGCCGACCTCTGTGAAGGCGGTACAGACGCTGCGACAGGGATCTTCTGTGTGCGCCCGGCAGAAGCCGCCTGCACATTGCGCGACATAGTAATGCTGTTCCCGCACGCAGTCTGTTTCCGGCGTGGCTTCGGCGACGAAGACCTCGTCGCAGGGTTCGACCAGAAAGGTACCGCGGCGATCGCAGGTCGCCTCTCCGATAGCAGTCAAACAGGCAGATGCCCGCGAAGTGTTTACGGAGCTGACGCCCGCTTCGACAGCGGCAATTCCGGCGCTGCACATGCGAGCGACATCGGCTCCGGCAAACTCGGTAAGGCAGGTGTCTTCATCCAAATTGTGGCACAGGATCTGCTCGGCGCAGGCGACCGCGAGAAGCTCATCGCAGAATGCGTTGGCTGCGGCCGGATGATCGATGCCGTCCGAGCCGTCACCGCCGGTATCCCCCGCGTCAGCATCGCCGCTGCCGGCCCCATCACCACAGGCGCACAGGAACAACAGTCCCGCCGCAACAAGGAGCGTTCGAGAGAGAATCATCGGGTACCTCAGAGAGTGTCGTGATGGGACGTATGCCGCACGTTACATGAGTACGGCATCGATTTCATCCGCACCTCTCTGAAGCCGGCTCGCGCAACCCGGTGGCCCGGCGTGACGTCAGCGCCGCGTCATGGTGCCCGGCGTGACTATTCGGCAGCGGGGTTGTGCAGAAAGAGGCCGACATGGTTGCCGGCCGGTCCTGCGAAGGAGCCGATCGTGACACCTTCTGTGACGGTCATTGGACCGACGATGTCAGTGGCGCCCAGCTCGGCAGCGCGCGCGAGCGCATCTTCGATCGAGGGCACCGCGACGTACATCTTGATACCGTTCGTAAGCTGCTCGTCACTCTGTGCCTGGCCGATACCTCCGTGAATACCGAATCCAGCGCCGCTCGCGAGCATCCAGTACCCCGGCATCGGGCTGAGTTCGCTTTCCCAACCGAAGAGCGTCTCGTAGAACTCCACCGTCTCCTCGGCGTTGTTTGCGATGATCTCCCAATAAACAACGGGACGGTCGCTGAAAGTGGTGTACTCCTCTATCGGCCCGGACGGCTCCATAAGCGCGAAGGTCGCACCGGAAGGGTCCGCCATCATTGCCATCGTTCCGACTCCCTCAACCGGCATGAGCGGCGCGAGCATGTCGGCGCCTGCGACCAGCGCAGCGGCGACGCTGGCGTCGAGGTCGTCCGTCATGGTGTACACAGTCAGGTGCCCGGGAAACTCGCCACCTGTATCGCAGAAGCCACCGCTGACGCCCATTCCGTCAGGTCCGTTGGTCAGTGCCATCGTGTAGTCCATCTCCTCGTAATACTGCGTCTCCCAGCCGAAGAGGGCCGTATAGAAGGCGATGACCTCCTCGATGTTCTCCGCGCAGATCTCCCAGTGTGCGACCGGATGTGGGGTCGCCTCGGCGGCTACGTCCGCTTCGCAGTTCTCATCGGCGCCGTCATCTGCCGGCTGAGTCGGCGTCGCCGCGACGACCTCGTCAACAACGACTTCTGCTGCTTCCACCACAGTGTCCGTATCCGTCGCCTGCTTTGCGCCGCAGCCGCCTGCGAGCAGGCCCGCGCTGAAAACTGCCAGAACGAAATTTGGTTTCACTTTCATGACCACTCCATAGAATTGCCGCCGGCGCTCACCGCTCGACAGAACGTCGAGGCTGAACGCAGCGCGCGAAAAAGAAGGACAGGCGCCGGCGGCGAGCCGGGTCCGGGCAACAACACCAACGACATCACTCTGGCAGAGAGGAACGCAGTTGTCGACGTTGTGAGTTCGCCATCGATACTGCACACCGCCCCACGTGTTCGTGCCGGCGGGCATTCCTCACGCCATAACCGGGGTCAGCGCCCAAGCAGGGATTCAAAGTTCCCGCGCGCGACCGCCTCGAGATCCGTCGCGCTCAGCTCCGCAGCTTCGACCAGGCGCCTGCTCGCGGCGTAGTTCATACGGCCATCCTTCACTTCGAAGTAGGGCCCGTCGGATCCAAACATGCACTTCCGCGGACCCGCGAGCGCCAGGGCCGTGCGGGCGATGCGCGTGCTTACGTAACCCGGACTTGAGAGATCGACGTACACGTTCTCTGACTCCCGAGCAAAGGCGCAGACGGCCCGTTGATAGGGCACGCCTGCGTGTGCGTAGACCAGCTTCAGCCCGGGGAACAGGCGGGGCAGCAGAGTGTAGTCGCCGCCGCCTCTGCAGCCCAGGTGAACGAGCAGCGGCATGTCACGCTCGACACACAGGGCGGCAACATCGCGCAGCGATTCAATGGCAAACCCATGCCAGTACGCGTGTGTCTTTACGCCAAACATCCCCGGCGTCTCCTTGCATCGTTCGATCTCATCGATCGGGTGCACCGGGCCATCCGGGTTGATGAAGATCCAGCCGAGAAAGCGCTCCGGATGGCGCCGTACAAGTGCAACAATCGGCCCGTTGTCAGGTTGCAGAATCACAGGATAGCGCCTGCCGCCGAGCTCAATCTCACCGTCACGGAAGGACCAGCGGTCATAGAGGCCACGCACCGCGCGGCGTAGTGGTCTCAGGCGGCCGGCCAGCGCGCTGCGCAGCAGACCGCCGCCGTAATGCATCAGCGCGGTCTCATCGAGCTGACCGGTCAGGGGTGCAATCAACGCGGCACGCTCGATCCCGTTTTCGTCCATACTTGCCAGCATGCCCTCAGCGTCGAGGATGTCGGCGTCAAAATGAACGTGTGAGTCGATCCACTGCATCGGTGCCTCTGCTGCGCCCATACGCCCACCGCAATCGGGAACCCGCGTTGTTAGCATCTCTGGAGCCTACCTGCAGAGTGCGCCGGTTGCCAACGGCGGAGCTACGACAATTGCCAGGGTCGGAGTTTGCCGGTAATGTGACGGCTCGCAGCAACACTCAAGAATTGGGCGTGGAAATCTCGTCGTACGCCGTCCGTTGCAGGAGTCGTAGTTTTGAAAACAACGTATTTCATCCGTGGTGTCCTGTGCCTTCTGGCCGCGGTCCTTGTCGTCGCCTGTGGAGATGATGACGGCAACGGCGGTAGTGGAAACACTGTGTCCTGCGGCGACGGTATTCTCGCGACCACCGAAGAGTGCGAGGGTTTTGAGTTGCGAGGCGCCACCTGCGGGGGCATGGGCTTCAGCGGCGGCACCATCAGCTGTACGGCGTCATGCACGCTCGATACATCTATGTGCTCGGAGTGCGGCAATGACATCGCTGAAGACGGCGAGCTGTGCGACGGCAGCGATCTGCGCGGAAACAGCTGCGAGACGCAGCTGGGCGAAGGCGCAGGGGGCTCTCTGTCGTGCACAGCCGATTGCGCGGCGATTATCGACGCTGATTGCAGCGACCCGGTGCCGGCGCCCATATTGAATCGCTGCGATACTGATAGTGAGTGCGACACAGGCCTTGCATGCGTGGCGACGGATGTCGGCGGCTATTGTTTGGAAGCATGCGCCCTCTCTACGGAGTGCTCGGGCGACGAATTCTGCAGAGTATTTGATACCGGCGAAGGGGCCTGTGCGCCGCTTCCGTCCGCCGGACGGCGCTGCGATGAATCGATAGGATGTGCGGGCGAAAGCGAATGCCTGTCCGCCTTCGGCGCGGCATCCGTCTGCGGTCAAGCCTGCGATCCCACGGCGACCGACTGCGACGGTGGATTGACCTGCGCCAACATCCCCGCGGCTGACTTTGAGCTACAGGGCAGTGGGGAATGCAGCCAGGCGGGAGGCTCCTGTGACAGCGTCAACGGATTTGAATGTATGAATGTGGGCACCGACGTCGCTGAGTTCGCGTGCGCGCGACCTACCGGAATCTGCGCCACTCCGCCGACGCTATACGAATATGATGGCAACGGGCCGCAGGATGAGCACATCTGCGACCTCACAGAACCTACTGCGGGTGGACGCTTCTGCGCTGCCGGCGGCGATGCATACGCCCTGTGTTACCCGGTCTTCGGAGATCTCGGTTCACTGGGGGCCTGCGTCGCGCTGTGTGATGACGGCGCCGACGGTCAGGGGGACCTGGATTGCGGCTCCGGCATGCGCTGTGCGCTTCCCGTCGATCAGCGGCTTTTCCACGTTGATCCGTCGACTACCGCGTGCGATCCTGACGGCGTCTCACGCTGTCCGAACGGCTACGATGAGTGTGTAGACTTTGGCGACGGGTTTGTGTGTGCACGTGCATCGCGAATCTGCGTCAGCGGCGACCCGGTGCCACAATGAACAGCGCACAGAAGCCCGACGAGCGCATGCGCCCACTTCACAGAGCGAGCCGCGCCGCGAGAAATGCCCTGCCACGCCGTGGACCCGCGATCGTCGCCATCATGGCGACTGCACTGCTTCCACTCGCGCTGTCGCACGCGACGGTGCCGGTGCCTGTACAGTCACTCGGTAGTCTGAATGCGGGCTCCTGCGGAGACGTAACATTGGCCCAGTGCAGCGATCCGGAGTTTCTCTACGAGACGGAGTGCGGAGAACAACAGCGGTCTCGGATGGACTCGGAATGCGCAGACCTGCTCTTCGAAGCGATGCAGGTCGAGTCCGAAGAACGGGGAACCACCCTGTCCATCGTCGCGTTTGAAATCGATGATGACGGTGTTGGTGAAGTGGTCAGAAGCGATCGCTCGAACGAAGTCCGTGAGTACACGCCGAACCTCTTTTCTGTACACAGCCAGAGCGCCGCGAGCGCGATGGTGGTCGGAGACGAGATCGCGTTCAACGAGTACGATCAGTGGTTGGCCAATGGCAGCAATGTCAACTCCTGCCGCGAGTATGTGTGGGAAAAGTTTGGCGACCTCAACGAGTTCTATCACGCCACGCGGACCATCTGGGACGACGCGAGGGCGGTGTACCGAGTCGCGTATGGTCCCGGCTCAAATCGCGGAGCGATCGGATCACGGCACGTCTACAGCCCGGACCTGCGCGGTCGCGATGGTCGAGTGTTCGGGCGAATGTACAGCGAACTCTCCCAGTACAAGCGCAACGGGCTTTATGCGCTGAATCAGTATCCTGGTGGCGTTAGTGACCCGCCGGCGTCCGAGCAGGTCAAGATGCTGGATGCGATACGATCCCGCTCACTACGCGCGGCATCCGTCCTCGACCGAATCAACAGCCAGCGAGCCCAGCACGGTACCGTTGTCCGGGACTGGTACTGGCACTACAACGCTTCGCTGAAATTGAGCTTCGAGCACAACCCGCCCGAAGAAGAAAACAACCAGATCGACATCAACAATCTGCAGGGCAACGTCTCCCAGGAACCGGGACCGGTGATCAACGAGCTGGGCTTTGCAGATAACGGCGTCATTCGGCGCCGACTGGACGCGGAGCTGGATGAGCTGCAGCAGTTTCAGCGTAAACTGGTCGAACTCACGAGGCAGTGGGCTCGCGCAAACCGGCGCTTTCCGGGTACCGGGTGGACCGTTGAAGGCGCCGGGCTTGAAGAAGAAGAGAACTCCCTGGACTTGATCGCAATTCCGCCCCCGCAGAACCCCGGGTTTTCAGAGTCTCTGGCGGTTCCGCCGGTACAGGCCGTACCCGCACCCAGCCCGGGCGGCATCTCAAACTTCGCGGGTATCGACGCCGAAACGGTCGTGCGCAAACGCATCCTCGACGAGATGATCGAAGTGATTCTCTACCTGGACAGCCAGCAGTGCTCGGCGCCCGGCCTGACACCCTGCGACTGGTCACCGAGGTTTCTTGTTGATGATCTGCGAAACCGCTTCGGAGATGAGCAGGACCAGGCCTACGAGTGGTGCAATGATTTCACCGGCGGGAACCTCCAGAATGTGTTGAACCTCGACATCACCTTTGTCGAAGCCGAAGACCATCCTGAGTTCAACTGTAAGGTCACCACCGGCAATTCGATTACTGCAGCCCAGCTGGAAGGACTCGAGAATCAAGTAGCAGACTGTCGACAGGCTCAGATCGACCTTGCGGAGCAAAGGGAAGTCGATGCGGCGCTGAACCGGGTCAAGGAGATCGAAGAGCTCGTTGACCCGAGTACCGGTGACATTCAGGCGCCCGGCATCGAACGCTCCGGCGGTGAGGTGCTCGGCAACGAGTACTTCGGATGCGGCTATGAATGGGGCTTTGGATTCATTTCGGGAATCAACGCTGACATCTGCCAGATCGTCATCGAAGCCGGTGGCAACGCGAAGGCGTGGGCCAGCGTGTTCCTCAACGAAGTAATTCTCGTGGACGCACTCGCAAACGTTAACACTCTCACGCGAGAGGTGGACCTGTATGCGAAGGTCATATCGAAGAACATTTTCACGCCCCGCGATCTCTTCGAGCCCGTCGATATCGATGTGCCTGAGATCGAGCCTCTGGATTTCTCGATCTCAACGGACCTTTCAACGTCCCAACGGGTGCAGGTGTTCAAGACCGTCATCGTGTTTGTTGTTGTTCCGGTTTCAGTGGCTGCCGGCGTGGCGGGCAATGTAGGCGCGGAGTTTGGCCTGGATGTGTACGCGAACCCCGCCGACAACAACGGGTGTCCGAGCGCCAGCATCGACGGCAGGATCGAGCCCTACGCCGGTGTGGATGGCTACATCGAAGCCGGTATCGACATTTTGATCGCGTCTGCGGGTATCCGCGGCAATCTCAATATTATCACCGCCAGCGTGCCATTTACTGCGGGTCTCGGTGTCGAAGTGCTTTCGCTGTCCCTCGATCCCGCCGACTATCAACTGACCGTCAATACGGCTCTGGACCTGGAGATCTCGACGCTCAGCGGAAGCATTCAGGGGTATGCGAGTCTTGGCCCGTGTCCCTTCTGTCTCACCGGCGAGTTCGATTTCGTAAGCTGGCCGGGCGTGACCTTCGAACGCAACATTTTCGATCACGAATATGTCGTCAATATGGACGACCTCTTCGTCGCGCTGGGGCTTTGACATGAACACACAGGACAACCGAAAACCCCGCCGGCTTTTAGCCGTTCTCGCCGGGCTCGCGGTCGCACTTGTCGTAGCCGCGGGTCTGTTTTTCCGAGACAAAGCGGGCGGTGAAGTACGGAATGATGACGGCGCCGAGCAGTCGGCGACCGAAGCGACCGATAGACGGAATGACGAGCATTCCGGGTACCTCTGGCAGGCGGGCGCGGCAATCCGATACACCTTCACCTATGCGACGCGCTCGGCGACCACCATTCCCGGAACCAGCGGACCGATGGAGGGCCGAGCTGATATCGAAGGTGAACTTGTGATCGCTGTTGATGAAGTTGACGGCGACGGGACCATGTCCGGTCGTATGCGAATCGATGCAGTGACTGCCGGTGAAATCTTCTTATCGGAGTCCCAGGCCGTTAATCGTCAACACCTTCAAGCATCGCTTTCTGGTGTTGAACTCAGACTGCGCGTCGACCGCTGCGGCCGAGTACTCAATATCGCAGCGCCGACGGGTGACGCCGAGCTCGGGCACCATCTGCTGCAAACACTGGTGCAGGATTCGCGCTTCTCGGTATGCGGACCCGGCAGTGATACAGGCTCGTTTACTGCACGAGAGATTTCACCCCACGGACACCTGATCGCAACATATCGGCTGGGTGACGGCGAAGTCACGCGCAGCGAAGTCGAATACCAGACGCTTCAAGTCGCAAACGGTGCGGTGTCGGGGGCGAACGTGGCGGTGATGGGCCGAGCACAGCTTCGCGAGGGCGTGCTGCAGGATCTGCACGCAAGTGAGACGATCCGCTGGGAAGGCGAGTCCGACGCAGCGCTGGCAATCTCGACCCGTGTCTCAATGCGTCGAGTAGAAACGACACACGAGGCGACACAGCGCCCTGAAGCTGTTGTGTGGTTGGCCCCCGACGAACGTCCGCGCTCAGCGGACACCGCCGAGCGTTTGCTTCACCGGCGCGCTGAAGGGCTGAGCGGAGAACAGCTGGTTGAACGCGTCGCGTCCCATGTGGGAGGCGACGGACCGGGCTTTCGCGAGTTCATGTGGCGCGCACCTGCGCGTGTCGCCGTAGAGCCTGCTCTGGTTGGAGACCTGGTGGCGCAAGCAGCAAACCCAGAAGCGCTTGCGGGCTCACGTTCGCTCGCTCTGGACATTCTCGCGCAGGCGCCTTCCCAGGAAGCGGCGCTTGGCCTTCTCGACGCGCTCCAGAGCGCCGCTGTTCGCGATGACTTTCGATACCCGATTCTGCTGCAGCGCGCGTCCTTCGTGAGTAACCCGCCGGCCGAGCTGGTGGACTGGGTACGCACAAAGTCACACAGTGACGATCCGAATGAGGCAGGCGCCGCCACGTATTCGCTGGGCTCCCTCGTCGCGGCCCTGGACCTGGCCGGTCGCAGCGACGAAGCCGACGACGCGCACAGCGAGCTGCTTACGCGCACCCTCGCAGCAACCACCGGCGACGACCGAGCGAACTACCTGCGCGCCCTCGCCAACGCCCGCCGTATCAGCGACATCGCGACCTTTGCTGAGTTCGCGGAAGACCCGCATAATAGTGTGCGCGTCGCCGTCGCCTCGGCATTTGAGGACCTCCCCGGCGCCGCCTCGCTCGCGTTTCTTCCGACGCTGATTCGTGACCGGGACACGACGGTTCAGCGCGCGGCACTTCTGGCGCTTCGCCCACAACCTGTTGTCGACGGCGCGTTGACTGAGGTCGCCGATGCCGTCGAAGGTGGATACATTGTGCGCCGCAACGAGCGTACATTGCTTGAGGCTATGACCCTGGAGATCGACAGGGACCCGGCGTCGGTCATGCGAATCGCAAACGCGATGTCCGAGTTGACGAGCGATTCTCAGGTTCGCGCTGCCTCAGCACTCCTCGCGCAGCGCGCCGCTGCTCGGCTTTGATGAAAGCGATCTTGCGGCGGCGTGAGTCTCGCAGCGTAAACGACGGGCAGCGAACAACGCGAAGGAAGTCAACTGGACGCTGAGAACATCAAACTGATCCTCCTTCCACTGCACGGGCTCTTCGGTGTGACTGCCCTCGTAAGTGGAGCGATAGCGATGGGTATGCGTCGTCGCGATCGACGCCACGCGCTTGTCGGTCGCGTCTTCGGAACGTCGATGGTCGGCTCTATCTTGCTGGCCGTCCCTGTGCTGATTGCGACGGAGAACCTGTTCCTGAGTGGGCTGGGGTTTATTGCTGCGTGGATGCTGGCCACCGGATGGCGATTTGCGCGCCTTCGCAATGGCGAAGCGAATGTCCTGGATCGCTGCCTACCATTGGCAGGCATCGCGTTCTTCGCGGCATTTGGGGTGTGGGGGGCTACCCATATTGCGAGTGCCGGCCCGATCGCGCTTGTCCCAGCAGCGCTCGGTGGACTGGGTATCTGGCTCGCGCTCGGTCAGCGACGGGGCTTCTCTGCGCCTCAGGGTGAGCGGCCGTGGCAACGCCTGCATGGGGCGGCGATAGGCGGGGCGTGGATCGCGTCGATGACCGCCTTCGCCGCTGCCACAGTCACGAATTGGGTCCCTTCAGTTCCCGAATGGCTGCTCTGGGTAGCGCCTTCAGCGATTTGTGTGCCCCTGCTGCGGCGGCGCGTACGGGAACTTAGTTCTGCAGCCACGAGCGCGTCCGGGCCGCCGACTGTCTGAGCAGTCGATTGATAGGTGCCCCGTGACCGGTGAAACCTGCGCGCACATGCGCTAAGGAGGCTCGACCTCGCCTGATCCGCCGCCTTCCCGCGGCACGTCCCACTGATCGTGAGCCCTGCCCATGCCTGCACAGCACTCCGTCCTTCTCGACTACGCCTACGACTGGGAGCGCAGCCGCGCGAACGAAATCTGGCTCACCCAGCCGCTGAAAGATGGCTCTACCCGTGACTATACCTGGGCCGAGGCAATGGGTGAGGCCCGTAGAATGGCGGCGCACCTTCGTTCCCTGGATATGCCCGATGGCAGCTGCATCGGTGTCATCTCGAAGAACTGTGCGGAGTTCATTCTCGCGGACCTCGCGATCTTCATGGCAGGCCACGTGAGTGTGGCGCTGTACCCGACGCTCAACGCGGACACGGTGCAGTATTGCCTGGAGCACTGCGAAGCGAAGCTCGTCTTTGTCGGCAAGCTGGATGACTGGAAGTCCATGGAGCCGGGTGTGCCGGCGAACATCCCGCGAATCGCTTTCAGCCTCGCTCCGCCCACCGACTTTCAGACCTGGGAGTCGATCGTCGAGAGCACCGATCCGATCGAGGACAACCCCTCCCCGGACCCGGACAAGCTCGCCCTCATTGTGTACACCTCGGGCAGCACCGGGCGTCCGAAGGGCGTCATGCACAGCTTCGGCCGCATCGCGGTCGCTACACGCAGCGTCGTCGAGCGCTTCCAGGTCACGTCGGAAGACCGCATGCTCTCGTACCTGCCTCTCGCCCACGTGATGGAGCGCTGGCTCGTCGCATCGCAGTCGATGATGACGGCGTCGCGCATCTACTTTGCACAGTCCATCGACACCTTTGTACAGGACCTCAAACGTGCGCGCCCGACCGTATTCGTGTCGGTTCCACGCCTCTGGCTCAAGTTCCAGCAGGGCGTGTTTGCCAACATGCCGCCAGCGAAGCTGAACCGACTGCTGAAGATTCCAATCCTGCGCGGTGTGGTGAAGAAGAAGATTCTCACAAACCTCGGCCTGGACCACGCGCGCTTCGCGGCGAGCGGCTCGGCCCCGATCCCCGCTGAGTTGATCCAGTGGTACCGGGACCTCGGTCTTGAGCTGCTGGAAGGCTACGGCATGAGCGAAGACTTCTGCTGCTCGCACTCCTCCGTGCCCGGTCGAGGCCGTGTCGGATATGTCGGCGAACCCTATCCCGGCGTCGATGTGCGAATCAGCGAGAGCGGCGAGATTGAGATCAAGTCCCCGGGCGCGATGATAGGCTACTACAAAGAACCCGAGAAGACCGCCGAGTGCTTCACCGAAGACGGCTACTTCAAGACCGGGGACCGTGGCGAACGCGACGAGCTTGGACGTCTCAAGATCACCGGTCGCGTGAAGGAGTTGTTCAAGACAAGCAAGGGCAAATACGTGTCGCCTGCGCCCATCGAGAACCTGTTCAATACCGATCCGAACGTTGAACTCTCGTGCGTTACCGGATCCGGACTTCCGGCGCCGATTGTCATCGTGACCCTATCTGAAGAGCTGCGCCCGAAGCAGAACGATCCGGCGACCAGAGCACGGCTCGAGCCGGAGCTGGAAGCGCTGCTTCAGAAGGTGAACAGCCAGGTCGAGAACTTCGAACGCATGGCCCTTGTCGCGGTGGCGCCGGAGCCGTGGTTGATCGAGAACAGCATGCTGACGCCGACAATGAAGATCAAACGCGCGTCCATCGAAGCCGAGTATGTGCCGAAGCTTGATGAATGGACGGCGGCCGGCTCGAAGGTCGTCTGGGGCTGAGTGCCGGCAGTTTGGAAAGCGACCGACAGTGACTCCGCTGAATAAGCAGGCCTGTATGCGGGCACCGAGCGTGCACTCTTCAGAGAGGAGCACGGGGCGGGCATCACGAGTTTGATTCAGCCGGCCTGTCTCCGCTTCGCTGCTCATCGCAGCCGTGCTTCCTGTGGCGTTCGTCGACGGCCGACTGCGTCGACTTCAGCGCCTGCCATGATGGCGTCGGGCTTTCGCGCTGACTCGAACAGCCGCGCGCCCTGCGGCCTCGATGCGCCACGCGCTTCGGTGGTGTGCAGGGCTGTGGGGAGTGAGCCGCCTTGAGGTAACGCCGCACCCCCTATACTCTGAGCATTCATCGCAGTGGCAGGAGATGTGCTCATGAGTTTTCGAGTTGTGGCGCCGGTGATGGCCGGTTTTTGCGTGCTTCTGATGGCATGTCCTTCATCGGATGACGGCGGGGGCGGCGCCGATGCCACTGCAGACGTTGATGTAGATTCCGGCGGCGATAGCGGTTCTGACACCGAGCTCGACGCGGAGACTGACGGCAGCCCGGGTGGCGCGCCCCTGGCCGACTACGGCGACGCACCCGATGGTCGCAGGCTCGCCGACGGCAGCTTTGACGGCGACGGATATCCCACACTCTTCGGTTCTGACGGTGCTCGTACCCTCGACGTCAGCGCTGTGGCCCTCGCCGGGACCGTCGACGCGATCGAGATCAGTGTCGAGAGCGACGCCGACGATTCCGACGACCCGGATGACGAGCCGAATGTTGTTCGATTCGACGCACCCCGTCCGGACATCGAGAACCGGGACGACTTCGACGATGGCATCGCAGGAGCGCAGATTTCCTTCGGTGCAAACGACGAGCCCGGCCTGGACCTGGAGTTTGGTGTGCAGCTCAAGGACACCAGCCGCGGCGGAACCTACTACGTAAATGTGTTGTTTGATCACAACATCGACGGCGCCTGGAGCAGCGTCACCACCGCATTCCCTGATGGCAGCTTCCCGCAGGCTGCGACGGCGACCAACCTCAACGATGAATGGATCGTGAAGAATGTCGAGGTTGAGCTCGACGCGGACAATCCTCGGCGCTCCGTGTTCATCAACGTTCCGCTGCTCGGGGCAATCTTCTCCTCACGTGGCATCGCGAACGAGTCCTCTCCCTACATGCGGATTGCACTCACAGACTCGCCGATCGCCTCGGCGACCTGGGACGGCAGCGGTGAGTGGGCGGTCGGCGAGATCGAGGATTGGCTGATAACAGGTATCAGGGACACGCCGAAGCTGGATTGCACCGCGCAGCAGGGAGCCTTCGGGTTCCCGCGATTCAATTTCAGCGGCGCCGGCATGTTGGCGTTGCCCTGTTCTCTCGACAGGCCGCCGCGTGCCCCTACCGGCGCCGTTGCGTACTCTCTCGACTTTGACCAGGTCGTGCCGGCTCCCCCGGCGCCTGCTCGCGTCAGCGTCGGCTGCCCGACGGTCGGCAGCGGCGTTGTAGCGCTGGCAGCGTCCGTCAACCGGGCCGCGCTCGCGTGTACGGCAACTGATATCGCTGTGACACAGGTGGATCCCGGCGGTGTCCGCGTTGACATTGTCGGCGATTACGATGGGACCGTGGCAACACTCAGCGGCAAGAACAGCCGCGTAGAAGTGCTGCTCTCTCAAGGCGTCGACTACCTCGACTTCACGGACGACGAGACTCTCATGGACGAAGACTGCAGCAGCGGAGAGGACGAGGACGGTGACGATCTTGTAGATTGCGACGATCCGGATTGCGAGCTGGACGGCGAGTGTCAGGTTCTTGCCGTCGAAGACTGTGACAATGGCGAGGATGACGACGGCGACGACGATGTGGATTGCGATGACTCCGACTGCGATTGCGGGGAGTGTGTGGACCTCACCGGCGCCGAAGTCACCCTGGTTGAGGCGAGCTTTGCGACCTTCGTTTCGGGCTTCGACAGCGCGTTGTGCTTTCTGGACGAGTGCGACAATCCGCTCACTCCAAACGGGAGCGCCCTGATCAACGACACCGAATTCGAGCTGGGCAGCACAGACTTCGGGATCCACGGTGGGGACCTGTACGCGTCCTGGGCGATGCCTTCGGGCGAAGCGATCGACCTCATCTCACATGTCTCACGCGACCTCCTGGAAGTGACCGGTTCCACCGCGTGCGACACGGACTTTGGGATCGATGACCGCTACGAGATTGAGGTCCCCGACCTGACAGCCGGCACCGGAAGGCCCTATGTTTACGTCGCCGGCATGCGCGGAAAGACCCTCGATTCGATTCGCACATACGAGGCAGCCGACGAGTGCGGTCCGAATCTGGACGCCGTCTGCGATCCGAGCCGCGACGTAGCGATGCATGTGTTTCACGCCGACTGTACGCCGTCACCGGGTGTCGTACAGGTGCGTGTGATCAACCTGAGCCCTAACAGCGACACGATCTCTGTTTGGTTCAAGGCAGGCTTTGACGCACCAACGCTGATGGTGGCGGATGTCCAATACGGCACAGCGTCTGCGTACATCAGCGCCGCGGACTTTGCGCCGAATTTCGACCCCAGCGACTTCCCTACGGTCCAGGGAAGCTGGTTCGTGTACGCGGATGACGCAACGGAAGAGTTCGATGTGTACAACCGCTTTCCGATCACCGGCATCGGCAGCCTTGCCAACCTGCCGAGGACCGGCACCTGCATGTCGATGGTCATCGGATCACAGCAGACCGGGTCGCAGGACGCGATGCTTGTTGTCGAATCACCGACGCTGTGCGCGCCCTGGGACACAGAGCGCAACCCGGACACCCAGCCGAGCTGCGAATAAGTGTGATGAATCCGGCGAATCTGGATTTGGCTTATTGTGGAATAGCCCCGGAGTCTTAGGGGTTTGCGGGCTTGCCCCTTTCGACCACCGCCCCGGCGTCGCTGCGCCCGGGCACCATACACGGATGATGCCAATGAACGTGATGACCCGTCCCGTTACCATAGCCCTTTGCCTCATGCTGCTTCCCCTGGCGCTTGTCGTCGCTGACGCCGATGCGCAGTCCCTGGGAGACTTCCCCGAGACTCCCGCCATGAGCCTGGCTGCTTCGGTATCCCAGACTGTCGGGATCACGGAGATGTCGGTTGCGTACTCCAGTCCTGCCGGCCGCGGTCGTGAGATCTGGGGCGGACTGGTTCCTTACGGCGAGCTGTGGCGGGCGGGAGCGAACGCACCGACCGCGGTAACCTTTGCGCACGACGTGACCATCGGCGGCAGCCCGGTACCCGCCGGCACCTACACCCTGATGGTGATCCCCGAGGCCGAGAGCTGGACCTTCATCTTCAACAGCGATTCCTCCGGGCGCGGCGTCTATCAGTACGACCCGGCTGAGGACGTCGCGCGCGTCACCAGCCCGGTCGACGCGGTCCCATTCCGCGAGCGCCTGCTCTTTCTCTTCGACGGCACGACCAACAGCACGACGGACCTCACCCTGGATTGGGCCGGGATGGCAGCGTCCGTAGAGATCACCGTCGCCACCGATGAAATCGTGGACGCGCAAATCGGCGCGACTCTCGATTCCCTGTGGCGTCCGCACTTCCGAACCGCGCGATACCTCCTCGATACAGGCGGAGACCTTGATGAGGCGGCAAGCCTGATGGCCACGTCGATCGAGATTCAGTCGAACTGGTGGAACCACTGGTTCATGGCGAAGATTCAGGAAGCACGCGGTGACGTCGCAAGTGCAGGCGAACATGCATCAACCGCGCTCGAGTTGGGTGGCGACGACGCGACCTTCAATCGCGCCTTCAGGGCGGATGTGGAAGCTTCGATTGAGGCGTGGACCGGTCGATGAGCGTGAGCTTTGGTCGAGCCTACGCTCAGGCCACTCTCAGCTCTGAAGCTTCGGCCCTGCTGCCGGCGTGTTACCGCGACGACGCCCGGATGAGGGCAGTCGCGGACGCTGTCGGTGCGAAGCCTCTGCCCCCAGAATCGAAGATCGCACTCCTGCGCGCCAACCCGTCGGTCGCAGGAGATGGCGCTCGTGCGAGCGCCCGCGCGAAGCTTGATGACGATCGCGTCCTTTGTGTTGTCACCGGCCAGCAGATTGGGCTCTTCGGCGGGCCCCTGTATTCCTTGTGGAAAGCAGCCACCGCCATTGTCGTCGCGCGCCGGATGGAAGCGAGTCTGGGTCGCCCGGTGGTCCCGGTGTTCTGGCTGCAGACCGAAGATCACGACCTTGCCGAGATCGCAGAAACCGCGGTTTCTGATACCCGGGGTGGTGTTCACGTGGCTCAGGTATCGAGTGATGACGGCCACTCCCGCAGTTCTGTCGGCGCGCGCACCCTTGGCGATGACATTGCCGGCGCCCTGGCAACCGCAGAATCCGCTCTGGCCGGCCGCCCTCATTACCGGGAGGCGCTTACGCTGATACGCGAGAGCTACAGGGCCGGGCAGACATGGACAGCTGCCTTCATTGCTCTGGTCCACCGTGTGTTCGCCGGCACCGAGCTCATGGTGTTTGATCCGCGTGCGCGCGAGCTCAGCGCACGGGTCGCGCCGATACATCGCTGGGCCCTCAACACACACACAGAGATCGCCGAGGCGCTTGCCGCGCGGGGGCAGGAGCTGCGCAATGTGGGCTTTGACGAACAGGTGCCGACCCGTTCGGATTGTGCGCTCAGCTTCTATCATCCACAGGGCCCGGACGGTCCCCGGTACCGACTGCGAGAGCAGGGTGATGCCTGGGTGCTCGCGGATGGCTCCGACGTGCCCCGTGTTGTTGAGGTGCCCACCGAGGGCGGAGGTGATGAGCGATTCAGCACTTCGGCGTTGCTGCGGCCGCTTACCCAGCAGGTGCTGTTGCCGACACTTGCCTACGTAGGGGGGCCGGGTGAGATTTCGTACTGGGCCCAGCTGCCGCCCCTGTTTGCTCTCGCCGAGCTGCCATTCCCCCTCGTGATCCCGCGCGCCGGCGGCGTTGTTGTTTCGGGGTCAGTACGCGCCGATCTGACCGGGCTCGGTCTCGCTGCGGCTGACGTGCAACCCTCGGTACAGGCGACCCTCGCGATCCCCGGGCCGCCGGACGGAGCGCCGTCGTTTGTGGACCTGTGCGCCCGGGTAGGCGCGGCGTGCAGGGAGGTTCTTGACGACTATCGCCCGTCCGCGAATGAGCTGGACCCCTCCCTCAGCGCGGCATTCGAACGCACAGAGGCCACGATCGCTCGCAATGTCGAGAAGCTCCAGCAGCGGTTGGAGAAGGCCGCGCTGCAGGCCGACCCGGAGCGGGTGGAGGCTGTGCGAAGGGTTGTCGCGTCTCTTTGGCCGAAGGGTAAGCCGCAGGAGCGTGTGCTCTGCTGGCCGGATCTCTGCGCGAGGGTTGGTGTAGACAGAGTTGCCCCGCTGCTGATCAGCGCTATCAGCTCTGTCCCTGTCGGCGGCGATCGGAGCAGTATCGAGGTGTACGCATGAGTCCCACTGGAGTTGCCCTCTTTTTCGGGCCCCACCCGGATGACATTGAGCTATTCGCCGGCGGCACTGCGGCCCGCCTGGCGCGCCTCGGACACCGGGTAGTCTTGTGTGATTTGACCCGTGGCGAGATGGCCAGCAACGGCACGCCGGAGCAGCGCGCCGACGAAGCGGAGCGCGCGGCTACGCTGTTGGGCGCCGCCGAACGAAGCAACCTGGGCCTGCCGGATGCCGGCCTCCGCGAGGATGACGCGGCCCAGACCGGGGTCGTGGCAGCAGCGATTCGGGCGTACAGGCCGGACCTGGTGTTTGCACCGGCTGTTCACGGGCGGCATCCGGACCACAGCGCGGCGGGAGCGCTTGTACGCCGGGCCGTGTATGTCGCCGGTCTGCGCAACGCGGACGTAGACGGCGAAGTACATCGCCCCGCGTCGCTTCTTCATTACATCTGCCGCGTCGCGTGTACGCCGACCCTGGTTGTGCCTCTTGGCGCTGAGGACGTCGCCGCAAAGCAGAACGCCATCGCAGCGCACGCGAGCCAGCTTGCGGGGGCCGGCGGCGTTGCCACGCTGATCTCGGACTCGGACGCTATCGCGGCGATTCAGGCGCGCGACGCATATTGGGGCGCACACGCCGGATTTCCGGCAGCTGAGGCGTTTGTAAGCAGCCGCCTGGTTGTGGACGACGACCCGGTCGCGACCGCGCTGAAGTTTCCGGCAACACGAGTGCACTGGTTCACAGGAGACGCGGAGTGAGCGTTCGTATCGCTATCGTCGCACACCACGCTCTGGGCGGCAGCGGCGTGATGGCCGTCGAGTGGGCCGACCTGCTCGCTCGTCGGGGCCACGACGTCAGCCTGATGCGCTTTGGCGCTCACGAGCGCGACCACATTTTCGCGTCCAGCGACCCCTCCCACGCGCCTACATTGTATCGCGTTGAGGCGCCGTCGCACCCGGTGCTGAGCAGCCCGTCTGAGCTGTGTGCTCTCGTCTCGACGATCGCCGCAGAACACACGCGGGCGCCGTTCGACATCGTGCACGTGCACTATTCGCTACCCTTCGCACTCCTTGCCCCACTGCTCGCCACGCTGCCGAGGCGCCCGGCGGTTGTTGTTTCGCTGCATGGGAGTGATGTGACAGGTATCGGTGCGGCGCCGGAGTATGGTCCGGCGCTACGACTCGCGCTGCAGCAGGCCGACGCAATCACAACGCCCGGCCCGTGGCTTCGGGAGCAGTGCATCGCCGGCGGACTTGCGAGCGCGGACAGCATGTTTGCGTTGCCGAACTTCGTCGCGCTCGATCGCTTCATCGCCAGAGAGTCCGGCGCTGATCGACCACTTGTACGCTCGGCTTTCGGCGATGACGACGGAACACCCGTCGTGCTTCACCTCTCAAACTTTCGTGCGGTGAAACGAGTTGAGGACGTCGTTGATACGGTCGCGGCGATGGCATCGCTGCATCCACGCCTTGTCTTTGTCGGCGATGGTCCCGAGCGGGAGCGCATCTTCTCTCAAGCTTCGCACGTGCTCGGCAACCGATGCGCCGCGGTTGGTGCGATCGCAGACCCTGCCGCCTGGCTTCGCGAGGCCGATGTGATGCTCCTGCCTTCAGAGAGCGAGAGCTTTGGCCTCGCAGCCCTCGAGGCGCTCGCTTCGGGCACACCGGTTGTCACGTCGAACGCAGGCGGCCTCCGCGATTGGCTCAAAGAGAGCGACGCCTCTACACAGTGCGATGTCGGCGACGTCTCTGCGTTCGCCGCGGGAGCGACCCGCCTGCTCACAGGTTCCGACGAAGCTACGAGGCGTCGCAGCGCACGAGCGCTCGCGGTCGCCGCGGGCCACCCGGACCGGGCAGCAGCCATCGCCGAAGAGCTCTATTCAAACCTGATCAACCGCCGACGCCTGCTATGATTTTCCCTACAATGTTTGTTGTCGCCGCACTCCTGAACCCGAGCCCGCTACCAAACTCCATGGAGCTGGCTCGGGACCTTCGAAGCCTGCAACAGACCGGGTGCGTTCTCTACGTCGCGGCACACCCCGACGACGAAAACACACAGCTGTTGGGGTACATGGCAAACAGCCGTGGCTGGCGCACCGCGTACCTGTCGTTGACACGAGGCGAAGGCGGGCAAAACGCCATCGGTGATGAGTTCGTGCATCCCCTCGGTGTGATCCGCACCTGGGAGCTGCTGACGGCGCGTAGTGTTGACGGTGCCGAGCAACGCATCTCCCGGCAGCGGGACTTCGGTTACTCGAAGTCCGCCGATGAGACGCTGCGTGTCTGGGATGACGCGCAGGCGCTGGGCGATGTGGTTCGTGTAATACGTGAGCTGCGCCCCACGGTCGTAGTGACGCGCTTCCCAGAGGAAGGCACCACACACGGCCACCATCTCGCGTCCGCGCAGCTTGCGCGTCGAGCGTTTGCCATCGCCGGCGACCCCGAAGCGTACCCTGAGCAGCTCGAAGGACCGGGCGCGCTGCGACCCTGGCAACCCTCGAGGCTGCTTTACAACGTGCCGCTGCGATGGATGGGCGGAGAGATTCAGGATGAGTGGTACACCATCGACCTGGGTACCTTCGACCCGATCCTCGGCCGCTCCTATGGTGAGATCTCTGCCATGAGTCGTTCCATGCACCGCAGCCAGGCCTTCGGCAGGGCGGGGCGGCGCGGACCCGACGTGGAGGCTTTCGAGTACCTCGCGGGCAGCGTGCCGCCGGGCGAGGATCCCTTCGCGGACCTCGGCGGGACCTGGAACGAGAGGGCGGGCGGCGGCGCCATGGGGCGATTGCTGGCCGCCGCGCTCGCGGACTTTGATGCAATGAACCCGGCAGCCTCAATTCCGACGATGATCGAAGCACACATCGCAGCCTCCGCTCTTCCGGCTTCAGAAGGGCAGCCCATGATGCGCGCAATCGAAGCCTGGATTGTCGGCGCCTCGGGACTGCACGTCGATGCACGGGTCGAGAGCGCCGAGACCACGCCGGGCGCTACGATCAACGTTACGATCGAAGCGTTGGCTCAGGCGTCGGCGGGATGGAATCTGCAGGCGATCTCGATTCCGGGTCTCGTAGAGTCCGATGCAGCGCTGCCGGCTCGACTCGGCCTGCACGAGCCTTTCGCAGCTACGGCTTCCGTCCGCATTCCTGAGGATGCCGCCATCACAACACCCTACTGGTTGCGCGAATCCTCTGGGACAGGCGCATATCAGATCGCGGACTCCAGCTGGGTGGGGCGGGCGATCGGCACTCCCGCACTTGTCGCCACGCTGACCATCGGCGCGCACGGTGGTCCCAGCATTGACGTGGACATTCCGGTACGCGCCCTCGTTGTCGAGCCGACCCTCGGTGAGCGTGTTGAGGCGCTTCGAATCGCGCCGCCGTTGGAGTTGAAGTCGACCGTCGACGTGCTGCTCCTTCCAAACGGTGAGCCCGCAGAACTCGATATTATGGTGAGCGCAAACACAGACGTACGCGGTGGGCGCGTCTCGGTTGATGTGCCTGATGGGTGGTCGGTGGAGCCCGCATCACGCGTTGTTTCCCTGGATGCGGGACAGAGAAGCGACCTGCGCTTTTCGGTGGTTGCACCCGCCGGCGCAACGCCCGCTGACATTCGCATTGTCGCTACGGTAGGTGATCGACAGGACAGCTGGACAGAACAACGTATCGACTACCCGCACCTGCCACCCCTGACGATCTACAGCCCGGCGACGGTGCGCGCGACGCCCCTTGTTTGGAATCCCATCGATGGTGTGATCGGGTACATCATGGGTCCCGGGGACGGCGTCGCTGCCGCGCTCCAGGGTGCCGGCCTGGACCTGCGACTGATCGATGACGCAACGCTCGAGTCCGGTGACCTTGATGAATACCGGGCGATCCTTGTTGGACCTCGCGCCTTTCATGAGCGCACACCGCTTCAAACAAATGCCCAGCGGCTTTGGGACTATGCAGAACGCGGCGGAGTTGTTGTCGTGCAATACCAGACAAACAACCGGGCGCAGGCACTCACCCAACCCGTGGGTCCGGCGCCCATCACGATCGGTCGCGGTCGCGTGACGGTTGAAGAGGCGCCGATAGAGTGGCTCGCAGCGGCAGACTCTATTCGCAACGGTGTACACACATTGAGCGCACAGGATTTCGAAGGTTGGGTACAGGAGCGCGGCTTGTATTTCGCGCAGACCTGGGACGCAGCATGGACGCCTCTGGTCAGCGTCGCGGATCCGGGCGAAGAGCCCCAGACCGGTGCTCTGCTGCTCGCCGAGCACGGTGAGGGGGCCGTCTTCTACACGGGGCTTTCTCTATTCAGGCAGCTGCCCGCAGGTGTGCCCGGCGGGTATCGTCTGCTCGCAAACATGATCGCCTACCAGGGAGCGCAGTGAGCGAAGACAACAGTGTGGGTACGGGCGGCGATGCCGCTGACAAGCCCGGCGAGCCGACAACACAGAGTGTGGAGTATCCGCCCGCGGTGTGGCGGCGCCTGTATGCGGGCGTTTTGATCATCCTGACGCTGGATATTCTCGTCTTCGCCGCGCTGTCCCGGTACTTTGCATGAGCAGCATTGACTGGGTGGTCCTCGTCACCACGATCGGCTTCATCGTCTCGTACGGCGCCTGGAAGTCTCGCAACGTCAGCGATGTGGACGGCTACATTCGCGGCGGACGTTCCCTCGGTTGGGCAACGGTCGGGCTCTCGGTCATGGCGACTCAGGCGAGCGCGATCACCTTCCTTTCGACTCCGGGCCAGGGCTTTGAGGAAGGGATGGGATTCGTTCAGTTCTACTTCGGACTGCCTATCGCGATGGTCGTCATCGCAGTCGT
>JAUICO010000170.1 GCA_030427825.1 bacterium
CCGGCGCCGCGACCGGGCCGCGCGCTCGGTGCGATCGTGAGATCCCGGCTCATCGCACCCGCAGGCTGCTCCGCCTCGGAGACGCCACGCGCCGACGTGCCCATCGCGGGGGCGGATGTCTCCGGCGCCACCGTTGTCGCGCGCAGCGTCGGCAATATCGTCGCCGAGGCGTCGATCGGCTGTCCCTCAGAGCTGTCGAGCGCCGGCGCGTGTGCGGCCAACGGGCGTGCAGTCTGGTCGGTCGCAAGCGCAGCGGCCGGGCGGACGGAAGCCGTGGTTCTGACGCCCCCGGGAAGCTCCGCGAGCGGGGCATGCGACGGGCGCTCCATCGGCGTCATCGAAGCATCGTCGGCGTACGCCTGCAGGCGTCTGCGGACGAGTCGCATCGTCTGTGGACGATCGTCAGGAGACTTCGCAAGCATCTGCATGACCAGCGCCAGGAGGTCGTCGGGTACACTCGCTGCGGTCAGACCGGCCAGGTCGGGCACGCTGTCGGTCACATGGCGCGTAGCCGTATCCAACGGCGAGTTTCCGCGAAACGGAGTCCGTCCCGCCAGGAGCTCGTAGAGGATCACTCCGAGTGAATAGATGTCTGAGCGATCATCGAGGGCCACCCCGCGTACAGACTCCGGGCACATGTAGCGCGGTGTTCCGATCATCATGTTGCTGGCTGTCAGCGTCGCCTCTTCGTCCCCGGGAGTGAAGATGCGCGCCAGGCCGAAGTCGACGACCACCGGAACCACGCTGCGCGCGTTCCTCGCGAGCAGGATGTTGCTCGGCTTCAGGTCGCGGTGAATCATGCCCACTGCATGCGCGGCTTCGAGGGCCGAAGCGATGCCGGCAGCAATCGACGCGGCGCTCCGAAAGTCGAAGCGCCCTCGCTCTTCGAGGGCGGACTTCAACGTCTCCCCCTCAATCCACTCCATGACCAGATACAGCAGGTCGTCGTCGCTGCCGAAGTCGATGACAGACACCGCGTTCGCGTGGCGGATGCGACTCGTGAGGCGGGCCTCACGCTGAAAGCGCGCGACCACATCCTCCCGTCGACTGAGATGCGAGTGCAGCAGCTTGACCGCGACGGGTCGCTCGACGCTGAGCTGGGTCGCACGGAAGACACCGCCGTAGCCACCATGGGCGATGGGAGCGTCGATTCGAAAGCGCCCATCGATCACGCGGCCGACCACGCTCCTCGCTGTCTCAGAGGTCCACATCCGGTGCCTGGTCCCTATTCGCTGCGAGAGGCCCCGAAGACGTCGTTGCCATAGAATACGGCGTAGATGCCCCAGGTGCCGGGCGAGATCGTCCCGGGCAGCGTGATGGTCGCCTCAAAGCGACCTGTGTTGTCTGTCGTCGCAGTGCCGACGGAGTCGACCCAGGCGCTGGCGTCGCCCACGTCCGCAGGCCCGATGACGATGGTCACCTCGGCGTCCGGTACCGGCACCGGGCCGTCGCCGATCACTCGGCCCGAGACCGGGATCTGTGCGCCGCGATACGCCCGGTCCGGGAGCGGATCGAACACCACGCGGGTGGATAGCGCCCCCGAGCGGGGATCCTCAGCGCCGGCGCGCCCGGCTTCGGGCAACTCACCGAAGCTCTGACCGCCGGTCGGTGGCGCCTCCTGCGTTGGTTCCGGTGCGGCGGCGCTGCTTCTGTCGGAGAGCTCAGAAAAGTCGCCGCGACGCGCATCTTCGGGACTCGCCGAGTAGCTCTCGTCGTAGCCCGGTACCGGCGGCAGCCCCTGTTCAGGCGGTGCCTCGTGCAGCTGGGTGTCCGGGCTCGCGAAGATCTCAAGGCCTTCTGCGGCGCCTCCCAGATCGATGCGTCGCCAACCGTAACCGGCGATCCATGACTCCACGAAAGCGTGCGCCTCGTTGTACACATAACGTGAGGGTATGCCTGCTGCGAGCGCGGTCATGACATAGGTCAGAGAGCGGTGGCGGCACACGCCGATGCGGCCAAGGGCGATGTCGAGGTAGAGGTTGTCCGTAGCTTCATCCTCGGGAAAGGGGCGGGCTTCGAAGCCACGAAACCAGACCGCGAGTTTGCGAACCACGTCGGCGTCGGTGTCCAGGGGAGTGACGCCGGCGGCGGCAGTGACCCTGGCGGCGTCGCGAATCAGGTCGTCGGGGGCACGGGTGATGCCGCGGGCGCGTCCGTTGGGCCAGTCACCCCCGAACCAGGTCGTTGGTGCTGCGACCAGAAACTCCAGCTCCACCTGGCCTTCATGATCGATCTGTACGAAGAAGTTGTCCGCGCTGTCTGCGGAGAAATCTGTCCGTGCCGGCGGGTCGGTGTTGGCGTGAACCAATCGCATTGAGGGCGCTACGGAAGGGACGGGAATCCACGCGCCCGGCGCCGCGTTGACGGTCAGCTTTCCAAGAAAAAGTTCTTCGCCGCCGCGCCGTCCTGGGGACGCCGCCCGTGGGGTTAGGGTGCGGTCCGCGGTGACCAGGTGGTATTCGCCCCCCACCTGAACCACCGCATCTCGCGCGCCCACACGCTTCCAGGGCGCAACGGTGGGGTTGAATACAGCCACATACTGCAACACCCCTTCGCGGTCGGTGTCCCGATCGAGGGAAACGCTCTCTGCGTTGCTAAGGGGGCCGTTTCGCGAAGCCTGCTCTTCCATCGAGTCCGGGTACTCCGGTCCCTCGGGGGTCTGTGTAATCGGGTTTTCCCCCTCGTCGAATTCGCCCCCTCCATTCGGACTGTCGTCATCGGACTCGTCGCTCTCTGATCGCTCACCCGGTCGAGGCAGCGAGGGCAGCTCCGAGTCCGCCGGCGCTTCGCCGAGCGGGTCGTAGGTGAAGTACTCGTGCTCGATGATCTGCTGTGCAGAGGCGGGGGCGCTGCATGCAAAGCCTGTATACAGTGCCACCGCTGTCAGCAGCGCGAGCCTGCCGGCGCGTACCCGGTGCGGGTCGTGCGAAGCGCGCTCCCCTGCGCGCAACATCGGCCGTCGTTGTGCGACTCTGGGGGCCATCGTGTTCAACTGGTGGAACATTCGCCTCAAACAGCTCCGGAGGGCAATCTCACCCTCGCCGGGGAGTCTGCGTGTGCGGGTTGAAAATGTCGAGCCCGTGGCGGCTGTGACGACAATCCGACGCGCGGCGAGGAGCCGAAACGTGGTCTGGGTTTGCTGTGTAATGCAGACGCTCAGCGCCGGGCTCGCCGCGGATGGTCTGCTGGTGCTTTCGCCGGGAGAGGGCAGCGATCCCCGTGAAGTGATCGGGGCCGCGTTGCGCGCCCACCTGCTCGCAGATACGGCGCTGACGCTGGTGATTGAGGTTGGGCCGCGATCGTGGGATTGCACCTTGATGCCACGGGCATCCGAATGGCTCGCCGGAGTCGAGTTGCGGGAAGTCATCGTTATCACACACACCATCGGCGGCCCGCCGCGGTGCCGGCGAGCCGGGTTTGACTTTGGCGCGGCTCGCGGGCAGGGTGTAGGCGGTCAGTGGCTGCTGGTTTAGGGCGCGCATACGTGTCTCTATGGCAGCATTTGCGTGGAGCTGCGCGGTGAGTGACGACAGGAAGACGGTCCTTGGCGTGCCCGGTGTTGGGAGCCGTGAAGAGGGCGCTGAGGAAGCATCCAACGACAACGCGGGAAATGTCAGCGATTCCGTACGCGAGCACCTTGCTGCGCAGCGTCGGAAGCTGGATCTGCGTACTCGTCCCATGGCGGCAATCGGCGAGCTGGATTGGGATCTGGACGACGACGTTGATGCGGCATTTGAGGAAGCCATAGCGGCACCGCTGGCTACATCGCCGACCGCCGGTGGCTCTTCGTCAGAAGACACCGCGTCAGGCAGCACAGGGTCCGCGGATGCTGAGCCGTCCGCCGCAGCCCCCGACGAGGACGAGGAGCCGGCGCGAGAGGAAGCAGCGCCCGAGCCCGCGGTCACCCGAGGCGGCACGATGATGATGAGTACCGCCGGCGTCGATCTGGACCAGGTCGCCGCAGACGCGATCGCTGCAGCGCGTGGTGCGGCCGAGAGCGCCGCCGCTGACGCAGGAGATGCCTCCGCTGAAGCGATCGCGACGGGCGGATCGAGCGCTCGTACCGCCGGTGGCGGGACCATGCTCTTCTCAACGACAGACATGCACGACAAGATCGGTGCCGATCTGGTCAGCGCAGACGCTGAAGAGACGGCGGCCGCGCTCGGCGAGACTGCCGGTCATCCCTCGGTGGGCAGTGGCGGCGAGTCCCAGTCAGTGGGCGCTGCTGCGCCCTCACAGTCGGCTACCTTCGCAACAGATCCGGGCGCCGTCTCGCAGACTGCTGCCACGGTGCAGCAGCCGATTTCGCAGCAATACTCCGGCTCTGACGTAGAGAGCTACGACGACGACCTGCCGCCGGCCCGCTTCTTCGGTCCGAAGCTCATCGCCGCCATCATCGTCCTCGCGGGCGTGTCCTTTGCGGCGTGGTACGTGATTACCCAGCTGCTGTGATCCAGCCACCCGGCCCCGGGGCTTCAGCCTCCCAGGACGCGGCGGGCAATGACCACGCGTTGAATCTGTGAAGTTCCTTCGTAAATCTGAAGCAACTTCGCGTCACGCATGAGTTTTTCGACCGGGTACTCCTTGGTGTACCCGTTGCCGCCGAAGACCTGTACTGCGTCTGTCGCCACCTTCATGGCGTTGTCCGCGCAGAATGCTTTTGCGTAGCTGCTGACGATGGTGGCTGCGGCTCCCGAGTCGAGGAGGCTCGCTGCTTTGTAGGTCAGCAGGTGGCCCGCTTCGTAGGCGATCGCCATGTCGGCGATCATGAATTGCACTGCCTGATGCTGCGCGATCGGCACGCCAAAGGCTTTTCGCTCGTTGGCATAGGCGACGCACTCGTCGAGAGCCCGACGCATGATACCGCAGGCGAAGGAGCCGATGTCCGGGCGCGTGCGGTCAAAGGTGCGCATCGCCAGCTTGAAGCCTTCGCCCTCAGCGCCCAGCAGGTTCGCCGCCGGCACGCGGCAGTCTTCGAGGTGGATCTGACGCGTGTCCGAGGCTCGCTGACCCAGCTTATTCTCTTTCTTGCCCACGCTGAGTCCCTCGGAGTCACGGGGCACGACGAAGGCTGAGATGCCCTTGTGGCGGCTTGACGGGTCCGAGGTCGCGAAGATGACGTACCAGCTGGCGTGGCCACCGTTGGTGATCCACTGCTTCGTGCCATTGAGGATATACTCGTCACCGACCTTCTCGTAGCGCGTGCGCAGCCCGGCGACGTCAGAGCCGGCGTCCGGCTCGCTGGTGCAGTACGACGCGTAGGACAGCTCTTCGGTCAACTGACCCAGGAAGCGCTTCTTCTGGTCGGCGTTGCCGGCGAGGAAGATGGGGGTTGAGGCCAGCGTATTGCCGGTCACCGTCGTCGCGACGCCGGTGCAGCCGTACGCGAGTTCTTCGTTGATCAGGCAGTTCTGGAAGATGCCGAGGTGCAGGCCGCCGTATTCTTCTTCGACCTCGACATTCATCAGTCCGAGCTCCCACGCCTTGCGACAGATGTCCTGCGGGAAGGTCCCGTTCTCATCAAGCTCGCCGGCGACGGGAATGATGTGCTCGCGGGTGAAGTCGCGGGCAGTCTTCTGGATGGCGAGATCTTCCTCAGAGAGATCAAAGCGGTACATGGAGCCTCTGTGTGGGTTGTGCGAGCCGGCTTGCGACGGGCTTCGCGAAAGGGAGTCGTAGCAGAATCAGATGTCTGAGATCGCGACGTCGATTCCGTCGGCGGGCGCCGCAATCGTCGCGTGATGTGCTCCGCAGCGTCGGCGCTGTCAACGCGTGAGTCGTCGTCCCCACGCACTGAGACGTTCACACGCCTCGTCGAGATGCTCAGGCCGTTTCGCGTAGCAGAAGCGGACATAGTGTTCGCCGACTTCGTCCGTGAAGAACGCGCTGCCGGGAATCG
>JAUICO010000033.1 GCA_030427825.1 bacterium
CGAGCTGGTGGACATCTACGGGGCCGGCAACGTCTACGTCGAATTGCAGCGCCACGACGGAATCCCTGAACAGGCTGAAGCCTGCGATCGCCTCGTCGGACTCGCTGAGCACGTCGGGCTGCCGATCGTCGCTACCAACAACGTGCACTATGTCCACGAGGGCGACCATACCGCACACGGCATCCTGGTGTGCGTCGGCCTCGAGCGCCGAATCGATCGCGAGAAGCTCGAAGAGATCCCGCTGACGGACCTCTACCTGAAGTCGCCCGATGAGATGGCAGAGCTGTTCAGCGATCTGCCCGAGGCGATAGAAAACAGCCTGCGCATCGCCGAGCGTTGCAACATTACGATTCCGACCGGAACTCCGCTGCTTCCCGACTACACCGTACCCGAGGGTCACGATGTAAACTCCTACCTTCGTGAGGTGACACTCAGCGGCCTGGAGCGCCGTTTTGAAGAGCAGCGTATCGCCGGGCGGGACATCGATCCGCAGGAGTGGAAGGACCGGATCGACTACGAGCTTGGCGTCATCCAAGACATGGACTTCCCCGGCTACTTTCTCATCGTCTGGGACTTCATCCGGTGGGCGCAGGAAGCGCGCATTCCGGTGGGTCCCGGTCGCGGTTCAGGCGCCGGCTCGCTGGTCGCCTATGCGTTGCGGATCACCGATGTGGATCCGATGCGCTACGGCCTGATTTTCGAGCGATTCCTGAATCCGGAACGCAAGAGCATGCCCGACTTCGATATCGACTTCTGCCAGAACCGGCGGGGTGAGGTCATCGATTACGTGATGCACAAGTACGGCGAGTCAAACGTTGGCATGATCGTCACTTTCGGCCAGCTGAAGGCGAAGGCCTGTGTTCGGGATGTCGCGCGCGTGCTCAACCTTTCCTACGCCGATACGGACCGGCTGGCGAAGCTGATCCCCGCCGGCCCCGGTGTGAAGCTGAAGGAGGTATGGGACAGCGAGCCGAGACTCCGTGAGGCGGTGAACTCCGATCCCAAGATCGAGTTCCTCTATGAGACGGCGCTGAAGCTTGAGGGGACCAACCGCAACACCGGGATGCACGCCGCCGGCGTCGTGATCTCCGGTGATCCGCTCTGGGAGCTCGTTCCGGTGATTCGCGGCACCGCCGGCGAGCTCGTAACGCAGTTTGCCAAGGACGAAGTCGAGCAGGCCGGGCTGGTGAAGTTCGACTTCCTCGGGCTCAAGACGCTCACTGTCATCGATGACGCGGTTGCGATGGTGAATCGAAGCCTCGCAGACGACCCACTGGATTTCTCCACCATGGAGTTCGACGATCCGGCGGTCTACCGGCTCATCCGAAGCGGCGACACAGCGGGCGTGTTCCAGATGGAGAGTGAGGGGTTTCAGCGCCTCGTCAAGCGCCTGCGCCCTGACTGCTTCGAAGACATTATTGCTGCCGTCGCTCTCTATCGCCCGGGGCCCCTCGGCTCGGGCATGATCGAGCAGTACGTGGACTGCAAGCTGGGCCGCTCCCTGCCGGAGTACCCGCATCCGGACCTTGAGGATGTCCTGCGCGAAACCTGGGGCGTGATGGTCTACCAGGAGCAGGTAATGCGCGTCGCCCAGATTCTGGCGAACTACTCTCTTGGCGCCGCGGACCTGTTGCGCCGCGCGATGGGCAAGAAGAAGCAGAAGGAGATGGACTCGCAGCGTGAGAGCTTTGTGGCCGGCGCCGCCGAGAACGATCTGAGCGCGGACAAGGCCAACGAGGTCTTCGACCTGATGGCTCACTTCGCGGGCTACGGCTTCAACAAGTCTCACTCCGCTGCGTATGCGGTTTTGACCTACCAGACCGCGTACCTGAAGACGCACCACGCGCCGGAGTTCTACGCGGCGTCGATGACCAACGACGCGTCGCGCACGGACAAGATTTCGCGCTATATCGTCGACGCACGAAGTCGCGACATCGCGGTGCTGCCGCCGGATGTGAATCACTCTCTGGAGTCGTTCACCGTCGCCGCCGGCGCGATCCGTTTCGGGCTGGGCGCCGTGAAAGGCGTTGGCAGCGGACCGATCGAGGCGATCGTCGCCGCGCGCACCGAGCAGCCGTTCACCACGCTCTACGACTTCTGCGAGCGTGTCGACTACAAGCGCTGCTCAAAGCGGACGGTCGAGACGCTGATCCGCTGCGGCGCTTTCGACACGATCTTTCCCGACGCAGAGGGGGTGGAGTCCCCATCGCTGACGCTCATCGGCCGGTGGCGGGCGCGCATGCTCGCGGCCCTGGACTCTGCATTTGAGCGCGGCCAGACCGCCCAGAAGGACCGTGCATCAGGGCAATCAAACCTCTTCGGCATGCTGGCAGGAGGCGGCGGCGATATCCGTTGGCCCGACGTGCGTGGCTGGAGCGATATCGTCGTTCTCCAAAGCGAGAAGTCGGCCCTCGGTTTTTACGTCTCCGGGCACCCTCTGGACCGCTACGCGAACGAGATCGCGCTCTACGCGGACACTACGACGGCGCAGGTAGAGCGCCGCGAGAGTCGCGCTGAGGTGCGCGTGGCCGGCGTGATCGACAGTGTGCGAGAGATTCCCCTGCGCAGCGGCGGCGGGCGCATGGCGGTGGCTCAATTCGAGGACCACTATGGCAGCACCGAGATCGTCATCTACTCCAAGATGTTCGACGCGGTCGCTGAGTTCCTCGAGGAGGAGGGGCCGCTGCTCGTGACGGGCAATATTCGTGTTGAAGAGCGAGATGAGACGGAAGAGCGTAAGGTCGTTGTCTCGGCGATTCAGCCCTTGTGGCAGGCGCGCAGCCAGAACGTGACGCGCGTCGTGGTTGAGGTGGATGCCGAAGAGCTTGATGAGCACGTCGTCGCCGGCCTGTGCGAGACCTTTGAGCGTCATCCGGGACGCTGCAGTACGCAGCTGAAGGTTCGCTTCACGGCAGCGGATGTGGAGATTTCACTGCCTGCGTCGCATCGCATCGCCGCGACAGACGAGATGATGCGTGAGGTGGAGCAGCTGTTGGGCGAGCGCCGACTCCATTTCCGTTAGCCGCATTTCGCGGCGACGGATCGCCGCAGCCTCAGGTCGGCTGACAACCGGCGCACTCCCTGGCATAGTAGGCGGTGCCGGGCGCATCCGGCGACCAACGGAGCATCAATGAGCACCGATGAGCAGCTGCGAATTCTACTCGCAGACGACAGCACTGAAATCCGCCTGATACTTCGCGAGCATCTCAGCGACCGCGGCTGGGAGATCTTTGAAGCCACGGACGGCGCCGAGGCGTTGGAGACCATTCTGGTCGAGAAGCCGCATTTGATCATTCTCGATGTCATGATGCCCGAGCTCAACGGCTGGGAGGTGCTGAAGTACCTCAGATCCAAGCCGCACATCAAAGACACGAAGGTCCTGATGCTGACCGGCGTCGGCGCGAAAGTGAACTCGCTGACGAGCCCGCTCTTTGGCGCGGATCTCTATCTCGACAAGCCCTTCGACCTGGATGTACTCGACGAAAAGCTGGACGTGTTGACGGCCGAACTATAGCTGCCGCGCCTATGCAACGTTCCCTATCGTCAGTCGCAGTCTTCGCCGTGTTGGCCCTCTCTATCGCGTGCTCGGGTGCGCAGGAGCCGGACCCGCGAAGCTACTCCGAGGCCGCCGCCTACGAGTACAGCCGCGGGGTGCAGCGCATGGAGAACAAGCGTCACGACGAGGCCCGCGTGTTTTTCGCTCGTGTGCAGCAGCGCTACCCATACTCGGAGTATGCGGCGCTTTCGGAGCTGCGCTCGGCGGACTCGTACTTCGCAGAGAAGAGCTACATTCGCGCGATCGATGCCTACCGACGCTTTGTGCGACTGCACCCGACGCACCCGGATGTAGAATACGCCGAGTATCGGATCGTGAAGTCCTACGTGGAACGGATGCCCGGCGACGTCTTCGTGATGCCGCCTTCCTATGAACGGGATCTCACCGACGCGCTCTTCGCCCAGCAGGCATCGGAGTCTTTCCTGGGGCGCTACCCGGAGGGCGAGTTCAGTGAACGTGCTCGCGAGCTGCGTCTGACCGTGATCGACCGCCTGGCGTCATCCGAGCTCTACGTGGCGCGGTTCTATCATCGTCGGGACAACCACCTGGCGGTGGCTCGGCGCTGCGCATACCTGCTCGACAACTTCCCCGACTCCACACCGGCTCGCGAGGCGCTGTGGATGCAGGTGCGTGCTCTCGACTCGCTGGGTGAACGAGACGCTGCGCGGGCCGCGTTTGCACGCCTCCAGGAGGCGTTCCCCGGCTCTGATGAGGCGCAACGGGCGTCAGTGCTCCTCGGACCGGCGGAGGACCGCGGCGAAGAAGGAGGCGCGGCTGATGATGGAGCCGACGGGGACGCCGAGCCCACAGGGGCGCCGCATGCCGTAGAGGAAGGCCGGTAAGGCACTGTTTGCGGCTATCGTACGTGCGCTCGTCGGCAGCCGTTGGAGCGGGACATCCCTCTTCGAGCCCCGATCCCCTCATCCATCGCTTTACATGTTGACCTGTGCGGGGGGCTCATTTAAAGCCGCGACCCCTGTTTATCGACGCCCTCGTGGAATGCGTGATGAAGACTGTAAGTGTAAAACGAGAAGATGCCGACCGTCAGTGGCATCTCATTGATCTTGAGGGAGCGACTGTCGGCCGCGCTGCGACCCAGATTGCGTCCCTGTTGCGTGGCAAGCACAAGCCCTCATTCACGCCGAATCAGGACACCGGTGATTTCGTCATCGTAGTGAACGCAGACAAGGTCGCGTTCACCGGCGATAAATGGAACAAGAAGATCTACTACCGCCACTCGGGATACCCGGGTGGACTCCGTGAGACGACCGCCGGCGAGATGCGCGAGAAGTTTCCGGAGCGTATCATCGAGATCGCTGTTCGCGGCATGCTGCCGAAGAACAAGCTGGGTCGTCAGATGATCAAGAAGCTCAAGGTCTACACAGGCACCGAGCACAACCACAGCGCCCAGCAGCCGACTCCCTTCGAGCTGGCCTGAACTTTACCTGACTGAAGCGGCACAGGGCCGCCTTTTCAAGCAAGCAGCGCGAGCGTGCTGCGGACGAGGACGACACGATGGCAGAAGCGACACCTACCGAGTGGTACGCAACCGGACGACGAAAGACCTCTTCGGCGCGCGTTTACCTGCGCCCCGGCAAGGGCAACATCGTGGTCAACAGCAAGGCTGTTGACGAGTACTTCGGTCGTGCGACGTCCGTGATGATTCTCAAGCAGCCTCTCGACCTGGTCGAGCTCGGCGACAAGTTCGACATTCTCGTCAACGTCAGCGGTGGCGGCGCAACCGGTCAGGCCGGCGCCATTCGCCACGGCATCGCACGTGCCCTGCTCAACTTCGACGGTGGTCTCCGTACGCCGCTGAAGCGAGCCGGCATGCTGACGCGCGACGCTCGTAAGGTCGAGCGCAAGAAGTACGGCCAGAAGGGTGCTCGCGCACGCTTCCAGTTCTCGAAGCGATAAGCGCCTCGGAGCAGCGGCCGCGGGAGAACTCCTCCTGCAAGAGCGAGGGAGCAGCTGCTCCCTCGTCTTCGTTTGTGCGCCCAGCATGGGCGCTGACCTGGAGGTGAAAGTCCTCCCCCGAGTAGTCCATATCGAAGGAAGGGAAGCGCAAGGGCGGAAGGGTGACCGACCGTCTGAAGGAAGCGTGGAACGCATCCGCGAGCCGATGAACAAGAACAGGATACGAGGCGGTACAGCCCGGGGCGAGCAGGCAAACGACTGCGAAGCCGCGATGGACAAAGGGCTGTGGCGTAAATCCTGCGGTTGTGCGGAGAAGGTCAGCGTTCTTACCTGGGGAGACCTCGCCTCACGCCCGAAAGGGCGACGTGTTCACGACACGGAGCGAGGAGTCAGCCGAGGCCATAGTAGAGCCCGTCGGGAGACGGCATCGAAGGGCCGAACGATGGGAAGGGCGTCACGCCCGGGAGTCTCGATGTAGCCATGGTCCAGAAGTCCACACAGTTGGAGCTGCCGCTGGAGAATAGGGGTGAATCCCCGAAAGCAGAGCGCAGTGGGCAAGCGACATCGGCGGCGACCGGAAACGGAAGCTCAGGTACGGGCGCGCTGATGGAGCGGGTGCTGAGTCGCCCGAACATGCAGCGTGCATTGAAGAAAGTGAAAGGAAACAAGGGGAGCCCCGGCATCGATGGGATGACAGTGGACGAGTTGCCCGAATGGCTGAAGGAGCACTGGTTGGACGTGCGTGAGAGTCTACTCACGGGCACGTACGAACCGAGCGCGGTGCGCCGCGCAGTGATCCCGAAGCCCGGGGGTGGCGAGCGCATGCTCGGCATCCCGACGGTGCTCGACCGCCTGATTCAGCAAGCCCTCCTGCAGGTCCTGCAACCGGACTTCGACGCGACCTTCTCGGAGCACAGCTACGGCTTTCGACCACGACGCGGAGCACACGGCGCTATGCGCGAAGTGCAGCACCACGTGGGGTCAGGCAAGCGATGGGTGGTGGACGTGGACCTGGAGAAATTCTTCGACCGCGTGAACCACGATGTGCTGATGACAAGGCTCGCGAAGAGGCTCGGGGACCGTCGCGTGCTGAGGCTCATCCGCCGCTACCTGAACGTCGGCGTGATGGCGAACGGCGTCGTGGTGGAGCGATATGAGGGCACCCCGCAGGGCGGTCCTCTGTCACCCTTACTCGCGAATGTGCTCCTCGACGAAGTCGACAGGGAGCTGGAGCAGCGAGGCCACGCATTTGTCCGCTATGCGGATGATCTGCGCGTCTTCGTCGGATCGGAGCGAGCCGGGGAGCGCGTCATGCGCTCACTGGTGAAGTTCTTCGGCCGGCTCAAGCTCAAGGTCAACGAGTCGAAGAGCGCCGTAGCGCGCGCCTCACAACGCCCCTTCCTCGGCTTCGCGCTGTGGTTTGGTCGAGGTGGTGCGGTGCGGCTGCGGGTGGCGCCGAAGGCGATTCACAAGATGAAGACCCGGGTGCGTCAGCTCACGCGTCGAACGCGTGGGCAAAGCCTTGCCGAAGTCGTGACCTCACTGGCCGCTTACCTCAACGGGTGGCGCGGATACTTCCGCGTCGCCGATACAGGGACGCGTTTTCGGGTGCTCGACGGATGGATCCGTCATCGCCTGCGGGCCTATCAGCTCAAACAATGGAAGCGTGGCAAAACCACCTTTCGCGAGCTACGGGCGCGCGGACTCAACGAAGCGACGGCGGCGAGAGTCGCCTCCAATACCCGACGCTGGTGGCGGAACTCCGGCATGGCGATCCACATCGCGCTCCCAAACACGCTCTTCGAAGAGATGGGCCTCACACGCCTCGCTACCTGACCTCAACCCAACGAACCGCCCGGTGCGGACCCGCATGCCGGGTGGTGTGGCAGGGGCGCCCGCAGTAGACTACTCGGGCCCCCTATGCCGATTGCTCCTGCGGAGTCTTCGTTTTGCTCCTGCGGAGTTCAGTTCACCGTCAGCGCCGAATTCAGTTCGGTGGCAGCACAGACAGAACGAAGACGGCGGGCAGCAGAGCGGCCAGGGCACGCAGCGTGCTGAAGCTATATTGCTGCCTGAGAAACGCCATCGCGCCGCTGATCCAGACCACCATCGCCGCGAAGGTGCCGACGCGCGAAGGAATTGCGCACAGAAAGAGGGCGATCGACGTGAGCGCCATGACGCGGGTGTGATCGGCGAAGCTTCCGTCGGGTGCGCCGGCCATTCGCAGGCCGATGTGCAGTGCGACCGAGCCTGCGAACAGTCGGATCGCCGCAAGGGCCGGGATCGCCAGCCATGGCAGCCACGGCAGCAGCTCAGAGCCGGCGGGAATCCGCGTAACGCGGGCCACCCACTCGTTCCACTCTTCCGCGCGGAGCAGCTGATTCCACATCAGCCAGAACATGAGGCCGGCCATCGTAGCGATGAAGCCTGCTCGGACCGCGGGCATTACCGAGCCGCGGTAGCTCAACGCGAAGGTCTGGTGTGGTTGGAGCACCATACGAACCAGGGCGAAACGCGTGCCGCCGCTGAGTGCCGGGTCGACGGCCTGCTGCTCGCTGCTGAGCAATCGGATATCACCCAGCTCTGCGCATTCGTAGCAGATCGCCCGGCCGTCCTCGCGGGAGCCGAGGAAGCGCCCGGCATAGGCTCGTCGGCACTCAGTGCACCAGGCCGCCGCGCGCAGCTTTGGATTCCGGGTACACATCGTCACGGCGCCGGCGCCTGCCGAGGCTGTGTCGCTCTGATCAGCTGATGCGGACTCGTTCATGGCTTCCTGCGCCCACTGCTTGCGGCGACGATTCCTGCGGCGACTACTTGCGGCGACTCTTCTTGCGTGCGTCCCGTGCCTTGCGTCGCTTGCGCCGCTCTTTCGCTTTGTCGATCTTGGCCTTCGCGTCTTCCGGGCGGCGCGATGTCATCCGCTGTCCGGGGGGTGTAATGCCGGGCGGCAGCTGCGGGGCTGCGCCACCGCCCATGCCGGGCATCGTCGGCATTCCGCCGGGTGCGCCTGCGCCGCCTCCCATCGCGCCGAAGAGGTCATTCATGTTCATGTTCTTCATCTGGCGCATCATGTTGAGCTGCTTGAAGCCCGGCAGGTTCGCCATCATGCCACCACCGCCCTGACCGAACTGTGTGAGCATGTTCTTCATCATGTTGAAGCGCTGTACCAGGTCGCTGACATCGCTCTCTTTGCGGCCGGAGCCTTTTGCGATACGCCGCCGCCGGCTGACCTGGCTGATGATCGCGTCCGGATGCTTGCGCTCGTGAGCGGTCATGGACTGGATCATCGACTCGATGCGTACGAGCTCGTTGTCGTCGACGTTCGCGCCAGCCGGCATCTGGTTGCCGAAGGGCATCATGTCGAGGATTTCGGTCAGTGACCCCATCTTTCGGATCATGTGGATCTGTTCGAGGAAGTCGTAGAAGTCGAAGTCACCCTTGAGCATGCGCTCGGCGTCTTTCTCTCTCGCCTCTGCTTCCTGCTCGGTGATGATGTTTTCCATGCGCCCGACGAGGGAGCGCACGTCGCCCATGCCGAGGATGCGGTCGGCAAAGCCTGAAGGCTGGAAGGTCTGCAGAGCGTCCATGCCTTCGCCCATACCAACGAACTTGATGGGCTTGCCGGTGACCTGCTTGATCGAGAGCGCCGCGCCGCCGCGAGCGTCACCGTCAAGCTTCGTCATGATGAAGCCGTCGAGCTCGAGGCGCTTGTTGAACTCGTGCGCGGTGTTGACCGCGTCCTGTCCGATCATCGCGTCGACGACGAGAAGAATATTGTGCGGCTTCGTCAGGTTTCGGATCTCTTCGAGCTCGCTCATCAGCAGATCGTCGACCGCCAGGCGACCGGCGGTGTCGATGATCACAACGTCGCGGCCTGTGCTTCGCGCTTCAGCGAGGCCTCGTGCTGCGACCTCAGGTGGGTTGCCGCCTTCTTCAGCGAAGACAGGGACGTCCAGGCGTTCGCCGAGGACGCGGAGCTGCTCGATAGCGGCCGGTCGATAGACGTCAGCACCGATCAGCAGCGGCTTCTTCTGGTGATGATGAATCAACCAGCGCGCGAGCTTGCCGGTGGTCGTCGTCTTTCCCGCGCCCTGCAGGCCTACCATCATGATGACGGTGGGTCCCATGCGGTCATTGACGAGGGTCAGCTCGGAGTCCGCCGGCCCCATGAGCTCTTCCAGCTCGTCGTGGCAGATCTTGATAAAGACGTCGCCCGCCGAGACGCGAATTTTCTCGCCGTCGGCCTTCACGCGCACCTGCACGATTTCGCCGACGCTCTTTTCCTTCACCTTCGCAAGGAAGTCTTTGACGACGCGGAAGTTCACGTCAGCCTCGAAGAGCGCCATGCGAATCGTTCGCAGCGCCTCGTCGATGTTGGCTTCGGTTATCTCCTGCTTGCCGCGCAGTCCGTTGACTGCGCTATCGAAACCCTTTCGGACGGCGTCGAACATGGCCATGAATCAGACTCGTACTCGGCGGAAAAGCGAGGCCACAACAGGCTGTGGCGGGGCGGGTGAGGGGTAGTATTCGGGGCCCTGCCCGTCAACGCAGGGTGCGACGATGAGCGGGATCCGGATTCATTGACCATTCCTGCGCCGATCCCGTATTAGAGGCCGAGCTAACGGAATGCGGACAGGCAGCACACACGGCTACTTCGGAGAGTTCGACGGATGGTAACCAGATCGCTCGGTGCGAAAGCGCGAGTTCTTATCGCAGTAACAACGTTGATCCTGCTGGTGGTTGCCGCCTGCAAGCCGACACCCGGGTACCTTGAGCGGTGGAAGAACCGTCCCGGTTCGGAAGATCGTTTCGCCGACTACCTGAAAGATCCGAAGGTCTCTCATGCGGTGCACGTGCGCGCGCTTGAGCTGCTGGTAGAGCAGTGGGAGTACAGCTCGGGCATCATGCGCGGCGGCGGGCCGCTCAACGAGATGCGCGATACAGGCGAGCGCGACGCGACGATTCGCGACGCAATCCCCGAGTTTCGTCGTCTCTATGAGTCGGACGACGTTCTGAGAGTGCGTGTCCGCGACGCCGTCTGGAATATCCGTGAGGCGACGGAAAACCAGGAGATTCGTACCGGGTTGGAGGATATCCTCGTAGATTGGTTTACCAACCATTGGCAGCCCTGCGTGCTCGTCGGTGGCGTGTCGGTGTCCAATCTCTTCGCAGCCGTCGGACGTCAGCGTGGCGAAGGGTTCATCGTCGATAAGTTTGAGAACGGCGACTACAACGACATCATCTGCACCCTGCAGTCGGTCGGTGGCATCGAGTGGCTGAAAGACAGCGATCCGGTCGTAAACGCCTTCATCAGTCGTTGGGACTCCGGCAACCTGCCGGACGACGCGCAGCGCCGCGTTACGCTTCTCGATGAGGTTTCGGGCTTCGCGACCAACCCAATCATGAAGACGTGGATGTGGAGCAAAATGCAGGACGAGAACGAGCCCGCTCTGCACCGCAACATCTTTGCCGACCTTATCGCGCGGCACCGCACGGACGACGATTTCGATCGCTACGCAGCGCTGCTTGCGATGGAGAACAACTATCGATGGATGGGTGTCCAGGGCATGATTCAGATGCGCAACACGGATGGCATCGAGGCTGTTCTCGCGCAGCTGCCGGCAACCGGTGAGTATCGATACTACGACGGCAACCTTCGCTACGATGGCTTCAAGCGAGCCTCGAACACAGTGTGCGGAATGCAGCGTATCAGCGAGCTGGGCGATAACACCCGACCGGTCTTTGAGGCGCACATCAACGACGAGAACCCGCACTCCCGCGCCCTCGCGATTCACTGTCTGGCCCGCTACGGAAGCAACTCCTCTGTGCAGCGCCTGAACGCCGCGAAGGCAGCGATCCCGGGGGATCAGATGGTTCCCGGCTGGAGCCAGGAAGGCACCACCTTCCATCAGCTGATCGACGAGACGATTCAGGCTATCGTCACGCCGGACGCCGGAAACTGAACCTGCGCGTTGCGCGCTCTGCTCAGGCTGCACACCGATGATGGGCCTGGTCTACTTCGTATTTGCCGTCATTCGACGTGCCGGTCCCTCAGACCGGGGCGCAATGAAGAAGCAGGCGGACGAAGACCTGATGCGTGCCTATCAGAAGGGCGAGGCGGCGGCGTTTGAGGTGCTCCTTCTTCGCCACGAAAGGGGCGTGCTCAACTTCGTGTATCGCAAGGTCCGAGACCGGGACCGCGCTGAGGAGTTGACCCAGGAGGTGTTCCTGCGGGTGGTGCGCACCGCCGCGCGCTACGAGCCGCGCGCGAAGTTCACCACGTGGCTGTACACCATCGCGCGCAATCTCTGCATCGACGAGAGCCGCAAGGCGCGCCGGCGGCGGACCGTGTCCCTCGATGAGACCATTGGCGACGATGGTGAGGGCAGCTCGCGAGTCGAGCGCATTATCGACACCGAAGCCGCAAGCGGTGCCGGCGAGATCGCCCGTTCGCAGTTCATGGAGGTTCTCTCGGAGGGGCTCGACGCGCTGCCTGAAGAACAACGCGAGGTGTTTATCCTCCGGCATGTCGAAGGGATGAAGTTCGTCGATATCGCGAAGGTTCAGGACGTGTCCGAGAACACCGTGAAGTCGCGAATGCGCTACGCCATGGCAGTTCTTCGTGGTTTCGTTTCTGAGTTTGAGGGTTATTCTTTTGATGTGGCGGATCGGGACGAAGTGTCCGATCACGACGCAAAGAGGCAGGTATGATGAATAACCGGAATCTTGCTGGTTTGACTGCCGCGGCGAACCTTTTTGGTGCCCCGGTCGTATCAGTGCCACGAGCCGGGCAATGCGCCCGTCGGGAGATGACGCCAAGAACGTGAATTGTGAGACCTGCCAGAGCCTGCTCGTCGACTATGCGTACGGCGAGTTGGACGCGACCGAGGCCGCCCGTGTCGAGGAAGCGCTGACGCGGTGCCCGGAGTGCGTCGTGGAGCTCGCCGAGCTGAGGTCGGTGATGAGCGCGTATGAGCGCTTGGAGCGCCCGGCTCTTCCGACGTCGATGCGCGACGCCATCCTGCGTGAAGCGAACGCGGCGGCGGCGACAATGGCCGCAGGCGGCACGGAAGAACGCCGGCCCGCCGGAGTCTTGGTTTTTCTTCGCTCACCGGTCTTTGGTGCCATGGCAGCCGCCGCGTTGGTTGCTGTCGTCGGTGCCTGGATGCTGCGCTCCGGCTTCTCAGCAAAGTCGACAGGGTCCGGCGGCGGTGAGGCCGAGGCGGTCGCCATTGCCCCCGAGCTCAACGCTGAGGCTGCGGCGGCGGATCCCACGCAACCCAATGCAGCGGCGATCGAGCGCGCTGACGAGCTGGCCACCGGCACTGCGCCTGTCCACCAGATCTCCGACGACCTGCTGCGGCCGCCGGCCGTACCTGCGCCGGCAGTCAACGCGCCAGAGCTGGATGCTGCATTGCAGGAGGGCGCTGACCGGGAGCTCTCCGCGGAAGAAGTGTCGCGAGATGCGGTGTCCCGTGGCACCGGCAGCAGAGGATCCGGGCGCGCAGGCGCGGGCCGTGGCGAGGATCCATGGGCCGCAACGACCGGTAGCGCCCAACCCGATGAGATCACAAACCGACGTCTCGCCCTGGGCGAGAACGAGCCGGAGCCCAACATCGCCACGAACGCTGTTGGCTTTCAGTTCGAGGACCCCGATACGTTTGCTGCCGGCACCGAAACCGGTAGTGCCGATAACGAGGACCTGAACGATCAGAGGGCCCAGGGTGAAGGGGCACTGGGCCAACTGAATGGCGGTGTCGGTGGCTTCGGCGATGTGAACAACGGCGGCTCTGCATCGACGTCGGGCGGGTACCCGGCGGCGGCTCTTGAAGACCGCGGTGGTGAAGCGGAGCTCGCCGAGCAACAGCAGGCAGTCGAGACGGAGCAGGTGCGTTCCGGATCCGGCCGGCAGCCTCGAGGCCGGTCGGCGGTGGAGCGCGAGACGGTGCAGGAGCAGGAAGTGGCGACGACCAACCTGCAGGCAAGAAACGGCGACGGCATCGCTCGCACAGACTCGGGCGGCTCCGGAGCAGGGGTGCGGCCGGGCGCCCCTGCGCAGCAGCCGGACACGCCGACACCGCCATCCCCGCGTCAGCCCTCTGCGGCGTCGAACAACGACGACTACGAAGCGCCTTCAGCCGCTGATGACAGCGTCGTCGCGCGCGCAGAGCCCACAGAAGAAGCCCGCGCGTACGCGGAGGCAGACGAGCTGGAGGAGGAGGCGGAAGATCTCACAGGTTCGAACGGCACCCCGGCAACTACGGCCTGGAGCAACGGCATGGCCGCGTACCGTGCAGGGAGCTACTCGAACGCAGTCAGCGAGCTGAGCATCGCCGCCCGCTCGTTGCCGTCGGGGACCCGCGAGCACGAAGACTCGTTGTACTTCCTTGGCATGGCACAGATGCGCCTGGACATGTACGACAGCGCCGATCGCTGGCTGGCCCGTTACCTCGAAGCGTATCCTGGGGGACGCTACGCAAGCTCTGCGACGGAAGCGCGCGCTGAGATCAGCGAGTCCGGCGCAGGTTCGGCGCCCATGCGCCGCGCGAACGAGCGCGATCAGCACTTCGACATGGACATGGCGCCCGCCGCTGAACCACTCGCGCCCTCCCGCGGGCACTGAGCCGGTCGCGGCGACGCCGCGTGAGCGCTCGCCTCAGTCCGGGTTCTGCGCTGATCCGTCGGTCGTGATCGACGCCAGCTCGCGGAGGCGCTGCGGTCCCTCGTAGCCCGTCACAAAGTCTCTCACGACGCCCTGCGCGTCCACCGCAAAGGTCGTCGGGATACCTGACACACCGCAGGTGTTCGCTGCGGCCCCGTTGTCGATGAAGGCCGGCCCCGGAACATCCAGTTCACGGAGTGCTGTACGTGCAGCGCGGCGATCCTCGCGACGGTCGATGCTGATGGTCACCACCTGCAGGTCCGGTCGCTGCCTGGCCAAATCGGCGATTTCGGTCAGTTCGGTGCGGCAGGGCTCGCACCAGGAAGCCCAGAACGCGACGAGCTTTGCCCCGGTTGGAATCTCGCCGGTGCCACGTCCCCTCAGGCGGGGAAGGACGAGCGGCTCAAGGGTCTCCCCGACCATCTCGGACGGGTGCTGCCTGACGGTAGTGGACTTCGACTCTCGAGGGCTGCAGCCGAAGAGACCGGTCAGGGTGAGCGCAGCGATGGCGAAACATCCTACGGCTCGCGTCCGAGTTGATCGGCGCGGGCTGCGGGTAGCTCGACGCCGGTTACCCATCGTCGACGATGGAACTGTCATGAGCCCGGTCACAGGTGCGCCCGAATGCCCTGGCGAAGAACACCGCGCTGGGTGAACCCGTTGTAGACGCGAGCGAACCGGCCATCCCGGTCGACCAGCACCATCGTCGGGATGCGGGTGACATCATAGGCCGCCTGCGCGCGGCCGTCGTCCAGAAGGACGTCAAATTCGAGATCCCAGTGCTCGAGATAGTGGCCGACGTTGCGGTTTCTGCTTCGCTGTGGCGGATCGGTGTTGATACTCACGACTCGGAAGCCATCGTCGGCAAACTCGCTCTCAAGGCTCTTCAGGTGGGGCATCTGCCGCTCACAGGGACCGCAGGTCGTGGACCAGAAATCCAACAGCACCAGATCACCGCGAAAATCAGACAGTGATGCCGTGGGGCCGGCGAACTTTCGGAGCGTGAAATCTGGCGCTTCGCTCCCAACTCGTGGATCCTTGGAACCCAGATTTGCCAGAGCATTGTCGCGGTACTTGAAATATCCGAATGCGAGCCCAAGAGCGACGATGCCCAAAGCGAGATACTTAAGGAGCGTGTTGCGTTCTATCGACACAATGAAGGCCCGATGCGCGTCCTGCGAAGGACATGAAGATGCCTGACAAGGGTGCGTCTGCACGGCGCAGGCACAGGTCTGTGTATCCATTGGTTGGAGCCCTTTCAACGGGTGCGCTGCTGATTGCGTTCGTCGTCGCCTGCTCGACCGGCCCGGACTCCGGCGCCGCCGACACCGACGGCACGCCGCAGTCTTCGGCTACGCCGGTCGCGCTGGCTGCAGTGGATCGCGGGTCCTTTGTGGCCGAGCTGCGCGGAAACACGACACTTCGCTCGAAAGTCGAAGTCACGGTGACAGCTGAGATTGCCGGCACGTTGCGGACACTCAGTGTCGACGTCGGTGATGAGGTCCGTCGCGGGCAGCGTATCGGAAGCGTGGCCAACCTCGATTCACGCAGCGCGGTCCGCGAGGCAGAACAACACGTAGCGCGCATGCGCACCGAGGTAGACTCCCTGCGGCCCCTCATCGAGCGAGGCTACGTGGCCCGCAGCACCTTCGACGAGGCAGTGTTTCAGCTGGAGCTTGCGGAGACCCGCTTCGATCGAGCGCGCTCTGCGGCGTCATACCAGTCGGTGCGGGCGCCGGCCGACGGGGTAATCTCGGCGCGACACGTCGCGGCGGGTGAGACGGTGGCGCCGGGCGCTCCAATTGTTGAGATTATCGACCCGCTGCAGCTGGAAGCCCGCATCGCCGTACCCGAGCGCGAGTTGGCGCGGCTGCAGGTTGGTACGCCGGCAGAGGTCGTTGCGACGGCGTTCGAAGGCGCGGTGTACGCGGGTAGCGTCAGCTCTATCGATCCGACCGTCGATCCCAATACGGGAACTGTCGCCGTACGCATTCAGATCGAGAACGCAGCAGGCGACGAGGGTGCGCCCTCGCAGAGCCCTTCGCTGAGGCCGGGGATGTTTGTCGAAGCCGGTATCGAGCTGGGCCGCCGCGAGGACCGCCCTCGTGTGCCCTCACGAGCTGTACTGGCCGCGGGAAACGAGCGCCGCGTCTTCGTTGTCGAAGAATCCGAGGGCGCCCTCGTCGCGAGGCGTCGTGAGATCGCCATCGGCGCCGTCCAGGGCGTGTACACTGAGATTATCAGCGGGGTGCAGGTCGGCGAAGAGGTTGTGGTCGTTGGCCAGGACAGGCTCTCTGACGGAGAAGAGGTGCGCCGAGTCGACGGCAGCGGGTCGGACGAACGCGAAGCAGTCGAATGAGCGCCGGGCTGGTCTCGGTGGATCGTCCCGTCGGGACGGTGATGGTCGTCGCCGCGGTAGCACTCTTCGGGCTGGTTTCCCTGCAGCTGCTGCCGGTCAACCTGATGCCCGAGATCGACAATCCGACGATTACCGTCGAGATTGAGTACGAGGGCGCGGCGCCGGAAGAGGTCGAAGAAGAGGTCACTGAGCCTGTGGAAGGACTGGTGCGCACCGTCGAAGGCGTCATCGGCGTTTCTTCGGTGTCCCGCGCGGGCCGCGCCGAAGTGATGCTCGACCTGGAGTGGGGCGCTGACCTTGACTACGCGGCGCAGAAGGTCAGAGAGCGGGTGTCGCTGATTCCTTTTCCGGACGGCGTCGGCCGCCCGTCGGTGCTTCGATACGACCCGACGCTCGACCCGGTGTTGCGCCTCGCGGTCTTCGGCAATGCCGGCGACGACGCCCTGCGACGATTCGCGGTCGATGAGCTGAAGCGGGCCCTCGACCCTCTGCCCGGCGTCGCGATGGTGCGCGTGCTCGGCGGCATCGAAGAAGCGGTGCGCGTCGAGGTGGACAGCGCTCTGCTGCGAGCGCGCGGCCTGAGTATCGGCGATATTGCTGCGCGTCTTGAGGCCGAGAATCTCAACGTCGCCGGCGGGACGATTACGGACGGCGACACCGAGTTGATTGTCCGCACGCTGAATCAGCTCTCTGATGTGGACGCGATCGCGTCCCTCGCTGTAGGTGGTACTGCGTTTGCGCCGGTTCGTCTCTCTGACGTGGCAACCGTAGATGTGTCGCCGCGGCGGCAGCGGGTCGCCACGCGCTTTGACGGGGTGCCAAGCGTAGAGATTGAGGTGTTTCGTGAGGCGGACGCGAACCCCGTGGACGTGTCGCAGGTCGTGCGCGCGGCGGTTTTCGATGGCAGCGATCAGTCGGAGGGGGTCGCAGCGAAGGCGCCGCCCGGCGTGCAGATCGAGCTCCTGAACGATCAGAGCCGCTATATCGAATCGGCGGTCACCGAGGTGACTTCTACGGCGATATTGGGCGGGCTCTTTGCTGTACTCGTCCTCTTTGTGTCCCTGCGCAGGGCATGGCCGACCTTCGTGATCGCGCTGGCGATTCCCCTGTCTGTCGTCGCGACCTTCGCGCCGATGCGTTGGATGGGCCTCTCGCTGAACATCATGTCGCTGGGAGGCATGGCGCTGGGCGTCGGCATGCTCGTCGACAACGCCATCGTTGTGCTGGAGTCCATTGTCCGACGAATTGAGTCCGGCGAGTCACGGCGCGACGCAGCGATCGCGGGTACCCGCGAGGTGGCCGGCGCCGTGGTTGCATCGACGATGACCACCATCGCGGTCTTTCTGCCGATCGCCTTCGTCCCCGGTGTTGCCGGCCAGCTCTTCGGGGACCTTGCGCTGGTCGTCGTGCTTTCCCTGATCGCGTCGCTGATCTTCGCAATCTTCTTCGTGCCGATGATGCTCGCGCTGCCGGTGGGTACCGTGCAGGCCTCGGATCATCATCGTACAGGTGATGAACGCCGAGGCTTTGCCTCGTCGGCACTGTTCTTCAATGACCTGCGGTGGCTTCGATCCGGTCTTCAGAGGGGCGCGTCTCGTCGGGTACTCATGGTCCTCGCCGCGCCATTCGTCCTTGTATGGATACTGCTCAGGACTGCCTGTCTTCTGCCATTCGATCTCTTCTTCAACGGCGTCGTCGCCCGTCTCGCAGACACCGCGCGCCGCGTGGTGGGCTTCGTTGCGCGGCTGCTCTCGCGGGAACGGTCGGTGCAGGAGGGCGTCTTCACGCGAGTTTATCGGCGTGTGGTCCGTGGCGCACTGCGCGCTCGCTTTGTCGTCGCGGCCCTGGCAATAGCGGTCCTCGTCGGCAGTGGCGCTCTGTGGACTCAGCTTGGTCTGGAGCTGATCCCGGAGATGCACCAGGGCGAGATCATCGCGCAGCTCGAAATGCCGGTTGGAACACCGCTCGAGGAGACAGCGGAGATGGCTGCTGCCGCGGAGCTCGCTCTGCGCGGGATCGCCGATATCGAGGCGCTCTCTACACGCATCGGCAGCTCAGAGGATCGACTTCAGGAGGCCCGCACCGGCGAGAACGTCGCAGAGATCCGGCTGCGTCTCGTGCCCGCGGCGAATCGTGCGGTGCAGGAGGCGCGGGTTGCCGCCGAAGTGCGAGAAGCCCTGGCCGCGATCGCCGGCGTGCGGCTTGAACTCAGCAGACCTGAGCTCTTCCATATACCTACTGACATCGAGGTGACGATCACCGGCTACGACCTGCGTGATCTCGCAGAAACGGCCGCTGTGTGCGCGGACGCGCTGCGCGAGATGCCCCTCCTCGACGACGTACGCAGCAATCAGGAGAGCGGCTTCCCGGAGGTGCAGGTTCGACTCGATCGCAATCGACTGGCGGCGATGGGGCTCACTGCGCGTGCGGTCGCAGATGTGATCCGGGATCAGGTGCATGGTCGAACACCGACAGTTCTTCGCGAGCGCGGCCGCACCCTGGACGTGGACGTACGCCTCGACCAGTCAGCGGCTCGAACGCTTGAGGATCTTCGCACGATGGAGGTCGCTGCGGTTGCCACCGGCGCCACGCCCGGCGCCACGCCCCCCTCATCGATGGCCGGCACCTCGCTCGTAGCGGGCGGTATCGACGTGGCGGCCGGCGGTCGTCCGACGACGCCGGTGCTGCTTGGAAGCGTCGCGGACATTCTGCTCGACACCGGCCCCGCCGAGATACGACGTGTGAACGGCAGGCGGGCAGCGGTGGTGTCCAGCTCAGCGACAATTCGCAATGTGGGCGCCGCCGCAACGCAGGCCCAGCAGGTGGTCGACGGCCTCTCGCTACGGCCGGAGCAGAGCGCATGGGTCGGTGGGCAGTCGACCGAGATGCAGGGTGCCGCGACCGCGCTGCTGCTTGCGCTGCTCTTTGCCGTATTTCTTGTGTACGCGGTGATGGCTTCAACCTTCGAGAGCTTCATGGGTCCCTTTGTGATCCTGCTCTCGATTCCACTCGCCTTCACCGGAGTCGTACTCTGGTTGGCGGCCACAGACACGCCGGTATCCGTCATTGTCCTGATCGGGACGATCGTGCTCGCGGGTATTGTCGTGAACAACGCGATCGTGCTCGTTGACGCGATCATTCAGCGCCGTCGCGCCGGCCGGGAGCTTGACGACGCCATCGTGGAAGCCTGCGCTTCGAGACTGCGCCCGGTGCTGATTACGGCCACAACCACGGTGCTCGGCTTGATGCCTATGGCCCTGCGCATGGGCGATGGAGCCGAGATTCGAAGGCCTCTCGCGGGTGTCGTCATGGCCGGCCTTTCATCATCCACCGTGCTCACCCTGGTCGTCATTCCCGTCGTATATCGCCTGATCGGTGAGCTCGGCGGGTTGCGCGGCGGCGTTGACCCGGTGAGCCCCGAGCTTGCCGACGCCGACGTGGACTCGCCTGCCTGAGGCGGCGGGTGTATGGCGAACGTGGGGTTCCGACGCTCCGGTGATCGTAACGGCGCTACAGGTGGTTTGGCGCCGACAAGAGCGCTGTGGTAGGCTCACGCGCGAACCAAACACCTATGACTGCCACTGGGGGGTAGTCGCAATCGTGGGATGAGTGATGGCGCGAAAGTCGCTGCGTAGCTTTTATTGTGAGCAGGACCTCTGGAAGGACTGCGAGGCCGCCGCGAATGAGCGGGGCCAGTCCATCGACGATCTGCTGAACAGCGCTCTGCGCGCCTTTCTCAGCGGCGGCGTCGTTGAGGCTCCTGCTGCGGCGGCAGCTGAAGCATCCGAGGGTGCGTCAGAGGACGCACGGGCTGACGCGGTGACCGGAACCGCCGCTGTCGTCGAAGCTGCACCCGAAGCACCCGCGGCGGCAACAGTAGTTGGCCTGCCCGGCCTGCCCGGTGCCGGCGCGCTGCCCGGACTTCCGGCAATCACCGGCCCGCCCTCCGCTCCAACCGCGCCGGCAGCTCCGGCTGATGATGCGCCTGCTGCCGATGATCCGCCGCGAACGGGTGGTCTTCCGCCTCTGCCGGCCGCACCGAGAATCACCTCGAGCTCGCAGATGGTGGACGGCGACGAACGCGATCCCGCCAACCGCGCGACGTTGACGCATATGCCGGCGATCACCGGCCCACCGTCGCCGCCTGTTGCACCGCCGCCGCCGCCGCCCAAAGAGCCGGCTGACGATGAAGATGCGACGGTTCTACGCGTGTTCTACGGTGGAGAGTGGTCGCCGGTCACCGGCGATCGCTTCGTGATCGGTCGGGGGACCAGAGGTACAGACCTTACGATCCGAGACGCGAACATTTCGCGAAAACACGCCGCAGTGATTCGCCATGACGGCGTCTTCTACATTCAGGATCTCGGCTCGACGAATGGCATCGAGTTTGAGGGCAACAAGGTTGACACCAAGCGCATCGAAGAGGGCGACCGCTTCATCATGTGTGACCACGAAGTTGTGTTCTCTTTCGAGTAATTTCCGTCGTGCGGCGACCTCACCGGCGCCCGGGGCAACGAGCCGAAAGTGTACGGACTTCACGAGATCTCTTCCGGGCTGGCGTGCATCACGCTGCCGCCTGACGGGCTGCCTCTGCCATGGGGCACGCCGCGAAATGTGTTTGTATTGCGTTCCGACGAAGGCGGCGGCGGTGTCGTCCTCATAGACTGTGGTTGGGGTGCGCAGGCAGACACCCTGATACGCGCGCTCTCGGAGCTTGCGCTGACCCCAGCGCATGTCAGCGCGATCGTCGCCACTTCTCATCGCCCGGACGCGGTGGGCGCGGCTGCTTCGTTTCCGGCAGCGACGGTGTACACTGCTGTATCGGCCGGCGATGAGACGGATGAGTTGTGGAACCTGCCAGCAATCGAGCGGGAGGCCCGGATGCTGCTTTCAGCTCCCTTCGCACCGGCGAGCTGGTCTGAGAACGCGCTTGTCGAAGAGCTGGATATCCTGCGGAGACAGCAGGTGTCGCCGCCGAACATGACACCGGTCCTGCAGGGGCTGCCACTCCGCGTTGCCGGTCGCACGCTGGTGCCTGAGCACCTCGCCGGCCATGGTCCGGGCCACGCCGCGTGGCGCGACCCGGACAACGGCGACCTCTTCGCCGGCATCGGGTTGATTTCGGATCCCCCGCCTCTCTCTCAGCGCCCGTCTGATGCCGCTGCTACCACGGTCGATCTTGCAGCGACGGAGCCCGCTTCGGTCTTTCCCGCTCACGGTCCACCCCAGCGTGAGCCCAGGGTGGCCCTCCGCTCAGCGAGCCTCTTTGCGCAGAACTTCAGCACCAACCTGCAGTACGTTCTCAAGGACCCGTCGACCGCCGAGAACCTGGTGTACACCGACCTCGGGAGCGCCGAGCTGCCCTTGCTGCGATTTGCTGTGACCTCCCTGACCTGGCGCCACAACCTCGACGCGCTGGTTGCGGCCGGCGTGGTTTCTCAGGGGCCGGGCGGCACCTACCAGCTCGGTAGTCGCGGATAGCCGGGCGCGACCGGCTGCACCTATTCGACCAGCCAGGTGAGGTAACGCCAGCCGGTGTCGGAGACTACGGTCTCGCCCCGGGCGATGATTCGCACCACGAGCTCCGTCCCCGCCTCCGGAGTGTCCGGCTCGTTGTCCGCGATGAAGTCGAGTTCGACTCGCTGCCAGGTCGCTCCATTGCGCAGCTCCCAGGGCGGGCAATCGCATCGCGCCGGGTTGTATCGGACCGCAACGAGCAGCTCGCCAATGTCGAAGACCGCGCCGTGTGCTCGCTCCAGGGCGCGGTAGATGCGGGTGGAAACGACCTCTTCCGGGGCTCGGCGTACGAACACGCTCTGTTGCGCGGCGCAGGCTGAGAACAGCAGCAGCGCAGGCACCATCGCTGCGATTGAGGTCCACTGTCTACGTGATTCCCGCAAGGATTCGTTCCATGTGCGCGGTGTACTGACCGGAGGCATCGCGTACGATGATCGGGCGGTCATCACAATCCCGGATCGGCCCGCGGCCGGCTCGCGCGATCACCGTCGTCGGTGCGGCCCCGGCGCGAGGGTGTACCTGTGTAAAGTGCAGATGCGCGCACCCGGATTGCTGTAGAGCCGTCGTCAGGTGGGCCACGCGCGCCGCGCTGAAAGCAACGACCAGCATCCCCTCCTCGCTGACGTATCGCCAGGACGCCGCGATCAGCTCGTTGAGGCTGCCATCCAGGAGATGTCGGCCTCGGGCGCGCTGTCGGTTCGGTGGGATCCGACCGCTGTCGGGATCAAACCAGGGCGGGTTCATGGCCACAACGTCGAAGCGCTGAGGGCGCACGTGGTGGCGAATGTCGTCGCACACCACGTCGACACGCTCAGCGAGCTGATTGCGCCGGATGTTGGTCCGGCAGAGCCGGGCGAGCTCCGGCTGGACCTCAACGCACGAGAAGCGGCCCGGGCTCAACGCTGCGGCCGCCAGCGACACAACGCCGACGCCCGCGCAGGGCTCCAGGCAGTGAACAGGCTGCCGCTGAGCGATGGCGTGAGCCAGCAGCACGGCATCCAGCGTAAAGCGGTAACCGTCGGCGGGCTGCTCGAGGACCACCCGCCCCCCGAAGAGAGCGTCGGGAGTGGTCTTCACTTCGAGGGTGCCGAGTTCGAAGGCGCGGTGCTCCGGGGCGTCGCTTTCCGGGGCGCAGCCTCGCCGAGCTTCCGCAGCAGCACTGCGGGAGGATGTCCCGTACGACGCAGCAGCTCAGAATTCCTGCAGGTCGTTGATGACGAGTCCCGACAGAACCTTCGGGTAGAAGTAGGTCGACTTCTGCGGCATGAATCCACCGGCGTTGCACACGGCGCGGATTCGGGAGATCGGCGTCGGGTTCATCACGAACACCGCCTGCACATCGTCACGCGCCGCCTCGGCGAAGGCCGCGTCAAGTGAGCGGGGATAGCGCACGTTCAGCTTCTGTGCCTGCGCTTCCAGGGACACGCCGGTCAGCTTTGCGAGAATGAAGTCGTGCAGCACCGTCACGTCGAGCAGGCGTGCGGGACCGACAACGTCGAGGGCGTCCAGCTCTTCGCTGGCGCTTACGATATCGAGAGTCAGCAGCAGGCGCTGTGCTTCGCCCTCGCTATCGCGGGTGAGCAATACGAAGGACGGTGCGTCCGCGCCTGCGCGCTGAAGCATCGCCGGCAGCTCATCCGGAGCGACATCAGCGGGGATTGGGATCGCGACGAAGTACTCGGAGAGCTTCTTCAGCCAGGCATCCTGGTCGAGGTCGGCGACACTGTGAATCGCGCGGTGTGTCGGCCACACCGCCAGGCCCGGGTCTTCTGAGTTTGCCAGGTACGCGAGAGCAAACGCGGCCGGCGACTCCGGGTTGTCTGCGGCTACCTCGTTTCGGTAGGCCAGCGCGGTCTCATAGCGATGGTGACCGTCAGCGATCAGCAGCTGCTCTTTGGCGAGGCGCTCCTGAACCCATGCGATGGTTTCGTCGTCGTGTACGATCCAAAGCTGGTGGCGAATCCCGTCTGCTGTCTCGATGTCGATGATCGATTGTTCCTCGCAGAAGGCTTCGAAGGCTTTGTCGATCGCACGCTGAGGATCATCGTAGAGCATGAAGAGCTGAGACATCTGCGACTCGGTGGCACGCATCAGATCGAGACGATCCTTCTTCGGGCCTTTCAGAGTTCGCTCGTGGGGCAGGATGACTCGCTCGTCGTAGTCGCAGACTCGGATCGTGCAGAGGAACCCGCGACGGGTGACCGGTGCGCCGTCTACTTCGAAGGTCTGATGATAGACGTAGAAGCAGGGGCGCGGATCTCGCATGAGCACCGTGTCTTCGACCCAGTCTGCGTAGGTCTCGGCGGCGCGTGTGTAGCGGTTGTCACTGTCTGTGTCGGCTTCCGAAGTTTTTCCGAAGTCGAGGCGCACAAAGTTGTGGGGCGAACGCTCGTAGAGTTCGTTCTGGAGCGCCTCGTCGATGATGTCGTAGGGCGGGGTCACAACGTCGACCAGGGGGCCGACCTTGTCTGGGTTGTAGCGAACGGCGCGAAAGGGACGAACTTCAGCCATGATGTACCGGAATCGAATGAGGGTGTTGGCGCGGGCGCGCGGCGAACTCATGTCAGCCCTGCTCGTGCCCGCCCAGGCCGAGCCTGTTTTCCGCCGCCGGGGGAGCACGCGCACTATCAACGAGAGACAGTGGGACCTAGATCAGCGCGGCGGGATTGTCATCGTCTGACGCCGTGAATTGCGCGAAAACACGGTCAATGCCGTCTGATCAGAACGTGTTTCAGTTTCGGCCTCCTGATGCATTGCGTCATCGGCTTCGTTGCACTACATTCCCCGCCGCGAAGTGCGCGGATTTCCCCCGTGTCACACTCCTTCAGGCCGTCCGTTACGAGAAGAACCGATGATCTATATCATTGCAGAACCATGCCACGGCGTTTGTGACACAGCATGCGTAGATGTGTGCCCGGTCGACTGTATCCACGGGCCGGCAGACCTCGATGAGATCCGCGCTGTCCGCGAAGAAGGTGGCGAGGCCGCACTTGTCGAGAAGTGGGGAGCCAAGATCCAACTCTATATCGATCCTGAAGAGTGCATCAGCTGCGGTGCCTGCGAACCGGAATGTCCTGTTGAGGCCATCTTCGAAGACGAAGAAGTGCCGGCGAAATGGGAGAAGTACACCGAGATCAACGCGAAGTTCTTCGAGGACCGCGACTGAGCTCCGACGGCGCCAGTCGTTGGAACATGACGCCGGCCGGCGCATCGGCATTTGTCTGAGCCCACGCCCGGGGGTGGGCCCGATGCGGACCCGTGCGCCCCATGGGCTCGTACGGGTCTGAACGCGGTCCGGCTGCGGGTCAGTCGAGCAGCGTCACGTACTTCAGGATCACCTTCTTCTCGCCGACTTCAGGGAAGTCGATTGTGAGGCGGACGCGCTCGCCGGTGCGATCTGCGTCAACGATCTTTCCGGCTCCGAAGAGTTTGTGCTCGGCGAATCGGCCGACATACGCTGCGGCGGACCGCTGCGCCGCATCCGGATAGTAGGCATCGTCAAAGACCACGCCGTCGTCGGGAACTTCGACCGCCGGCCCGGGCACAGCTGATCCCTCGGAGTCTTGGTCGCGGCGCTCGTGCAGCGGTCGCTGGTCGAATTCGTCCCACTCAGAAGCAGCCCTGTGCTGTTGCCACGCCGCAGAGGGTTGGGGGCGATCCGTCCAGGAGAGGTCCGTCGTCGAGGACTCCGGCGCGAAGGTCAGCAGTTCAGTGGGCAGCTCAGCGAGAAAGGGGGACGCGTTCGTCGGAGAGCTTCGCCCGTAGAGGCGCCGTGAGCGTGCCGCGCTCAGGGTCAGCCCGTCCTTCGCGCGGGTCATTGCGACGTAGAGCAGACGCCGTTCCTCGGCGACATCGGCGGCGCTGCCGTGGCGTCGCTCCAGAGGAAAAAGCCCCTTCTCCAGCCCGGTAACGATCACGCGGGCGAACTCCAGCCCCTTGGCGGTGTGCACCGTCATCAACTGTACGCCGTCGCCGTCGTCGTCTGTCTCGTGACGCAGCGATGCGTACTCCAGAAACGCCGCGACGCTGCGGTCCTCTCCCTCTTCGGCAAACTCCCGCGCAGCGAGAAGTAGAGAGTCGACATTGAGAATCCGGTCGTCGGCATTCTCACGGTCTGTCTCTGCAATCCAGGACAGGTATCCCGTACGCTCAAGAATCATCGTGAGCAGCTCGTGCGCAGTCGCATCGCCGGCCTCGGCGCGGGCGTCATCTAAGATCTCGCCGAGTTTCTTGAGCCCGGCGCGGGTCCGCCGATTGAGCCGTGTGGCCGTGCTGAGGAACTGTGGAATCGACTCTACCAGCGACAGCCCCGTTGCAGCGAAGGCCTCCATGCGATCCAGAGTGCCTTTGCCCACGCCGCGGGTTGGAACGTTGACGATGCGACGAAACGACGTGTTGTCATCCGGATTCACCACCACGCGCATCCACGCGATCAGGTCGCGTACCTCGCGCCGCTCAAAGAAGCTGGTGGCGCCGACAACACGGTGCGGGACGCCGGCGCCGCGCAGACGCTCCTCAAACACACGGCTCTGCGCGTTCGTGCGGTAGAAGATCGCGCAGTCATCCCAGCGGACGCCCAACTCTTCGCGCAACCCGAGGAGGGTTCTCGCCGCGAAGTCGGCTTCTTCACGCTCGTCGGCGGCGATGAACACCTGCACCGGTGTCGTGCCTTCGCGATGAGCGCGCATCTTCTTGGGCAGCCGATCCGGGAGCCGCTCGACCACACAATGGGCGGCACCGAGGATTGGAGGCTGTGAACGGTAATTGGTCTCCAACGCCACGGTCGTCACGTCCGTGAACTCCCGAATGAAGCGTTGCACGTTTTCTACCGTCGCACCCCGCCACGCGTAGATCGCCTGGTCATCATCGCCGACCGCGACGACGTTTTCGCTGTCTCCCGCGAGCAGCTGGACGAGTCTGAACTGCGCTTCGTTTGTGTCCTGGAATTCATCGACCATCAGGTGCGAGATTCGTCCGCGAATCATGCTTCGAAAGTCGGAGTTGTCTTCCAGCGTGTGCACGGTGCGCGCGATGAGGTCACCGAAATCGAGGGCGTTCGCCCGCAGAAGCTCGTGCTGATAGCACTCGAACAACTCGGCGAAGGCTTCTGCGTCGTTGCCGCGGGCCTCCTGCTGTACGTCGACGATTCGCGCAGCCCGTTGTTTGTTTGCTTCGATTCGGCGAACGAAATCCCGTCCGGCCGCCATATCGTGAGGCAGGCTGAGCTCGCGGCAGAGATGGCGGACCAGCGAGAGCCGGTCGGCGTCATCGTAGATACTGAACCCGGAGCGCAGGCCGAACTGGTGCGGCCAGAAGCGCATCCATCGCGCACAGCTGCTGTGAAATGTGGACACGGAACGAAGATCCATGTCGCCCAGCTCTTCTGCGATGCGTTCGCGCATCTCCCGCGCGGCGCGGTTGGTGAATGTCACCGCAACGATCGATCTCGAGCCGGCGTGTCCTTCGCGCACGAGCCGCGAGAAGCGACGGGTAATGACTCGCGTCTTCCCGCTGCCCGCACCGGCGAGGACCAGCATTGGCCCTTCGTTGTGGGCGACAGCGAGCGCCTGCTGTGGGTTCAATTGGAGCATGTCACTGCTCATTAGCGCAGTGGTGCTCGCTGTCTACCTGGACGAGACCCGTGCCGAACCTGCAGGTCCGGCCGCCAGTTCAGGGCGGCAACATGCCTGCGTTGATGCGCCTGGCGGTCGTGTGCGCGTCGATGGCTGACCATGCATGGGGCAGCATGCCGAGCAGCATGCCGAAGGAGCCGGCTACCGAGTAGAACATGCTCGTGAGGAAGAAGAACACGAGCGCCTTGCCGACTTCATTGTTGTAGAGCTGGCCGGCGCCCGGAATCACGCTGAGCAGCAGCGCCATCGTAGCGTTGCGACGCGTCGGGCCACCGCCGGCGTTGCCATGCCAGCGTTGCGGCTGCTGGTAGCCGCGTCGATACGGCACCATCGACTGTTGCGGGGGCACAGGCCCATTCTGTCCGTAATAGGGCGGTTGCGGCTGCCCCGCAGCGTGTGGCGGCTGCTGATATCCCGGCTGCTGGTAGCCGGGTGGCTGATATCCCGGAGGCGGTGCGGCGCCATACGGTCCGAAGCCCTGCGGCGGATATCCCGGCTGCTGCGGGTATGGCGCACCCTGGTGCGGCGGATGTCCCGGTCCGGGAGCGCCGGGTGCCGCGTTCTGACCGGGCCAGGGTCCCCGTGGGGGGCCGTAGGACGGTGCGCCGTGGGCTCCCGGTTGCGGAGGTCCACCGTACTGGGCTCCACCGTATTGGGGTCCACCGTACTGGGGTCCACCGTACTGGGGTCCACCCGTGGCTTGCGGGCGAGCCCACTGCCCGCTGCGCTCGCTCGGCAGCGGCATCGCTCCATCATCGATCTGGGAATCCGGGTTGCCGCTGAAGACACCACCGGCGGAGCGACCGGGAACGAAGTAGAAGAGGTTTCCGTCGTCGTCGCTGTCCAGTTCGAGAATGCCGCGCGTAACAAGCTCGTCCAGCCCGCGCTCTGCCTGCTGTTCTGAGATTCCGAGCTCGGCGCCGACGCGCCCGCAGGTCAGGTGCGCGACCTGGTGTCTTGCGATCAACTGATTGATCGCCTGTTCGAAACTTCGACTGTCCATCGGCGTGCATGCTCACTGTTCAGGCGCGATCACACGAGGCCAACATATACGATGTGGCGCCGTATTCCGACCGCGCATGAACGAAGCTAGGATCGTGCAGTCCGAAGTAAAGCTACATTCTCTGCGACTCTGCATCCGGACCTGCCCGGCGGCCGAGGCGGGCAGGTGCTCTATTCGACCGTCACGCTCTTCGCGAGGTTTCGCGGCTGATCGATGTCCGTGCCTTTGATGTCGGCGATGCAGTACGAGAGCAGCTGCAGCGGGATCACGGTGACGAGCGGCTGCAGAAGCTCGGGCACCTCCGGGATCGTCATGACGTCGTCAGCGTGGCGAAGGACGTCGCCGGCGGGCTCTGAAGTGACGGCGATTACCCGGCCGCCGCGCGCTTTTACCTCTTCGAGGTTCGAGAGCACTTTCTCGTAGTGCTCATTGCGCGGAGCCACGACAACCACCGGCAGGTCGTCATCGATGAGGGCGATCGGACCATGCTTCATCTCGCCTGCAGCGTAGCCTTCGGCGTGAATGTAGCTGATCTCCTTGAGCTTCAGCGCACCTTCCAGGGCGATCGGGAACTGCATGCCACGGCCAAGGAAGAGGAAGCTGTGCACGTCGACATAGTTTCGGGCGAACTCGCGAATTCGCGCCTCGTCCTGAATACACTTCTCAATCTGACCCGGGATGCGTCGCAGTCCCTCAAGCAACTCGATTCGCTCGGCCGGCTCCTGCGTGCCGCGCTCCTGCGCGAGCCAGATGGCCAGCAGATACAGGGCAACAAGCTGAGTCGTGAACGCCTTGGTCGACGCCACGCCGATCTCAGGGCCCGCGTGGGTGTAGATGGTGCCCTCGCAGACGCGGGTGAGCGTCGACTCGATGACATTGCAGATCGCGATCGCCTTCGCACCGCGCCGCTTGGCTTCGGCAACTGCCGCGAGCGTATCGGCGGTCTCGCCGCTCTGCGAAATCGCGACAATCAGTGTCCCTTCGCCGATGACCGGGTCCCGGTAGCGGAACTCGCTCGCCAGATCGACTTCGACCGGAACGCGGGCCAGCTTCTCGATCGCGTATCGGCCTACCATTCCCGCGTGATACGAAGTGCCGCACGCCAGAATGATGATGCGCTTCACAGACGAAAGCACTTCATCGTCGAGTGCCATGTCGGGGAAGTGCACGTGGTTCGTTTCCAGGGAGACGCGCCCACGCATCGTGTCGATGATGCGATCGGGCTGCTCGTGAATCTCCTTGAGCATGAAGTGCTTGTAGCCCTGCTTTTCGGCTGAGACCGGATCCCAGAGGATTCGCTTCGCCGTGTGCGTGACCGGTGCGCCGCTGGTATCGCTGAACTCCACGGAGTCCCTGCGAATTACCGCGAAGTCGCCGTCGTTCATGAAGACCACGTCACGGGTGTGCATCATGATCGCCGGAACATCGCTCGCAGCGAAGTTCTCGCCGTCACCGAGGCCTACGATGAGGGGTGACGCCTGACGGGCGGCCACCATGAGGTCCGGTTCGTCAGCGTTCATCACGACAACAGCGTACGAGCCCCGAACCTGAGCCATCGTGTTGCGTACGGCCTCAAGCAGGCTGTCTGTCTTCGGTCGCTCGCGCGCGACAAGGTGCGCAATGATCTCCGTGTCGGTTTCACTCTCGAACCGGTCACCGCCGGCTTCCAGCTCGTCGCGCAGCTCCATGTGGTTCTCGATGATGCCGTTGTGAACAACGACAAAGCCGTCGACCATGTGCGGGTGGGCGTTGGCTTCGCTGGGGCGTCCATGAGTTGCCCAGCGGGTATGGCCGATGCCCACCGTGCCGTGCAGCGGCGTGTCGCGAAATGCGCGCTCGAGGTTGGCCAGCTTGCCCTCGGCACGCACGCGCTCCACACCGTTTGTTGTGTGAATGGCGACGCCTGCGCTGTCGTACCCGCGGTATTCGAGGCGTCGCAGGCCGTCGATCAGGATGTCACCGCATTCACGTGTTCCGGCATAGCCGACGATTCCGCACATCAGGTGCTCCGCTTCTTACATGGTCTGGGAAGTCGCACGGGCTAGCGCCCGAGACTTCGACTCGCAAGCGAAGAACGCCCGCAGTGAGGCTTCACGGGCTCAGCTCTGCTGTCGAGCACGAAGCGTATGCTCCATATCGAGCTTGTGCAGAATGCCGAAGGCCAGCACCTGCGCGGCATGCATCGCGGGGCTGCCGCCTACTTCGCGGATCAGACCCCGATAGAAGGGAAGCTCAAGCAGATGTGCCGCCGGCAGGGCGATCCCGACGATGCGGCCGATGTGCGCTGCGGGTACGGCGTCAGGCGCTATCCAGGAAGCGACGCCCCACGTGATCGTCACCAGAGTGACCGTCTTACCGAGAACGATTGCAGTACGCGCCATTCGATATCTCCAGCTGGTTGAAACTCTCTCATGTGACCTGTTCACCGCGGCACAATAGTCGTCGGCGTGACTTTTCGCATCGCCGATACGGCGAAGGGGAGCGCCTACCTGTCACGCGCAACACGCGCGCCGGGTGGCACCACCGCGTTCTCCAGTCGGACACCGGCTTCGATGTAGGCACCGGCGCCGATGCGGCACGCGCCGACGATCACCGCGCCGGGCTCAAGAGTGACGTTGTCTTCGATGACCGCGTCCACGTCGATCCAGGTCGATGCGGGGTCGATCATCGTTACGCCGCCGAGCATGATCTCGCGGTTGCGCACATCGCGGGCGAGGGCGCAGGCTCGCGCCAGATCAGCCCGGTTGTTCACGCCGTGCAGTGCCTCCATGTCATCCGCGACGACTACTTCCGCGGGGAGACCCGCTGCGGCGGCCATGTGCACCAGATCAGTGAGGTAGAATTCGCCCTGAGCGTTGTCCGTGCTCACCGACTCCAACCCCCGCCGCAGGAAGTCTGCGTCCACGAGGTAGATGCCGATGTTCACTTCCTGAATCGCGCGAGTGGCCTCGTCGGCGTCTTTGAACTCGACGATCCGCTCAGCGGTACCGGCCTCGCTCCGCGTCAGGCGACCGTACTCCGCCGGATCCGCTGCGATGCCTGTCACCAGCGCCAGCGGGGACCGACTCTCGGCTTTCACCGCAACCAGATCGTGGATGAGCGACGCCGGCACGTTGGGCACGTCACCGTAGAGGATCAGCACGTCGCCTTCGTAGTTCTCGTAGGCCGGCCAGGCGCTGCGTACCGCGTCTGCTGTACCCTTCATTTCATGCTGAATGTGAAAGCTGATCGGTGCTGAGCCCCAGGCGTCGCGTGTCCACGCCTCGACAAGGTCAGCGCGGTATCCGACGACCAGCGCGACTTCTTCGCACTCGGCATCGACCGCGAGTTTGATCGGGTAATGTACCATGGGCCTGCCCAGCACCCTGTGCATCACTTTCGGAAGCTCTGAGCGCATGCGAGTGCCGAGTCCCGCGGCGAGTACAACTGCCCTGAATGCCATGTCTGTTTCCCTGTCTGAGTGCTTCGAGTTGCGAGTGCAGACTCTTTACGCGTCTGCGGTCTGAATGTGCAGCTGTTCGTTGCGCCGTGGGCTCTTCACCGGCGCAGTTGCTCGTCGTCAGCCGGCAGGTTGCGACCGTCCACTGCGCAGCCCGCGTCGACGGGGCTGCGGGAGTCGCCTGCGCCTCGCTGCTCAGTACGCGGCGAGATCCCGCATCGCAGCCACGACGTCGTCCACCTGTGGAAGGATCGCGTTCTCAAGACCGGGCTCGTACGCCACGAAGGTGTCCAACGAGCCGATGCGTCGCACGGGGCCGTCCAGCCACTCAAAGAGCTCGTCGGCAACCCGTGCGCAGATCTCGGCGCCGTAGCCCCAGGAGCGGTGATCTTCGTGAACCATCAGGAACTTGCCGGTCTTCCTGACCGACTCTGCGATCGCCTCCCAGTCGTAGGGCGAGAGGGTGCGCAGATCGATGATCTCAGCGTCGATGTTCTCATCCTCAACGAGGCGCGCCGCTTTCATGGAACGCTGAACCAGTGAGCCGTAGGTGACCAGCGTGAGGTCGCTTCCCGGCCGCACGATGTTTGCTTTGCCGAAGGGGATCATGAAGTCCGGCCCCGGCCGCGGCGACTTGTTGTAGGTCTGGCGGTACAGGTGCTTCGGTTCAAGGAACATGACCGGATCGTCGCAGCGAATCGCTGTGCGCAGCAGGCCGTTTGCGTCCAGTGCCGTCGACGGCATCACGACGCGAAGCCCGGGAATGTGTGTGAACAACACCTCGCCGCTCTGGCTGTGGTAGGGCGCGCCGCCTTTGAGGTATCCGCCGATGGGTACACGCACCACGACGGGGGCGGACCAGTCGTTGTTTGATCGCCAGCGCAGATTGGCAAGCTCGTTGCGCAGCTGCTGGAACGCCGGCCAGATGTAGTCAAAGAACTGGATCTCGACCACGGGCTTGAGGCCCCGCGACGCCATTCCGATCGCACGTCCTATGATGTTTGCTTCGGCCAGTGGTGTGTTAAACACGCGCGCTGATCCAAACTCTCGCTGCAGGCCGTGGGTCACTTTGAAGACGCCGCCCTTTCCGGCAACGTCCTCAATGTGTTCGTCCCGGGAGACGTCCGCGACATCCTCGCCAAACATGACGATCGTCGGGTCCCGTCGCATCTCGCCCGCCAGACAGTCGTTCAGAAGGTCCACCATGGTGCCGGCGTTATCATCAGCGAACTCTGCTTCCGTACGGAACGCTTCCGAACACGGGTCTACCGTCGGCGAATACACAAACTTGAGTGCATCTTCGGCCGCGGGGGTGGCCTCCTGCAGCGCCTCGTCGACCGCATGCAGAATCTGCCCGTCGATCTCGGCGCGAATGGTCTCGATCTGTGCTTCGGTCGCGTAGCCTTCTTCCACAAGCCACCGCGGAAGCCGCTCGAATGGGTCCCGCCGCTGGTCCACTTCACGCTCTGCCGCCGTTCGGTAGGCGGCCTCGTTGTCGGACATCGAGTGGGAATAGGGTCGAACCACATGGGCATGAATCAGCGCCGGCCCGCGGCCGCTGCGAGCGTGCTCGAATGCACGCGCGGTACCCTTCTGGGTGTCAAAGACATCCGTCCCGTCCACCTCGATCACCTCAAGGTTCGGAAAGCCGGTCATGAGCTTCGAGATGGAACCGCCTGCGGTCTGTACCTCGACGGGGACTGAGATCGCGTATCCGTTGTCCTGGATGAGGTACACGACCGGGAGCTTGAGGTTGCAGGCGGTGTTCATCGACTCCCAGAACTCGCCTTCGCTGGTTGTTCCCTCGCCGCTGCAGACGAGCACGACGCCGTCGTCGTCGAAGTGGTCGTGACGGTCTCTCAACTGGGCGACTGCGTGCGTGATGCGCGATACTTCAGCGGCGCCGCAGGCGTGCAGAAACTGCGTGCCGGTGCAGGACGAGGACGCGAAGATATTCAGCGAGCGCGTGCCCCAGTGCGAAGGCATCTGGCGGCCGCCTGAGCTGGGGTCGGCGGCGGCGCCCATGCCCTGCATGAACATCTCCTTGGCTGTCATACCCACCGTCAGGCACAGGGCCCGGTCGCGGTAGTAGGGTACGGTCAGATCCCGGCCGGGGCGGATCATGCGACCGGCGATGATCTGCGGGATTTCGTGTCCGGCACCGGAGATCTGAAAGTAGATGCGGTTCTGTCGCTTCAGCGCGATTTCACGGTCGTCGATGCGACGTGAAAGGTAGAGGGTACGGTAGATATCGACGAGGTCGTCGGCTCCGAGCCCCGCGACAGCGTGCGGCGATCCGGTCGTCTTCTTTCCGGCGCCGCGTCGCTTCGAGGTGCTGCCCTTCGAGCCGCGCACCGGTGCCTTACCCGCCGTGGAATCACCTGCCCCGGAATCACTCATCATGCACCTCCTGTTTCCCCATGGAATGAGCTATCGTCACAATAACCCCAATTCAAGCGCGAACATGCGCGAACACCGGTTCCGGGAGTGCATTTGAGGTTGGGAATTCTATCGGTCGCGCCGAGCAGCTACAGCACGCGGCAGCTGCGCCTGGCCGCCTCCCGACGGGGTCACCGCGTCGAAGTGCTGCACACGACCCGTTTCGCGATTGCGCTGCGCACCGGCGAGCCGGGCCTTCGCTACCGCGGGGAGTCGGTCGGCGCCTTCGACGCGATCATTCCCCGCATCGGCACCTCACTCACGGACTACGGCACAGCGGTGGTGCGACAGTTCGAGCAGATGGACGTGTACACCCCGAACACGGCTCAGGGCATCCTCGAGACTCGCGACAAGCTGGTCACGCTGCAGCTGTTGAGCAGCCACGACATCGGGATTCCGGAGACCGCCTTTGTCGGCAGCCGCAAAGACATCGAAGCCGCGATTGAGACCGTCGGCGGGGCTCCGATCATCATCAAGAGTGTGCGCGGCGCGCAGGGCATCGGCGTGATCCTCGCCGAGTCGCAGACGCTCGCGCAGGCTATCATCGAAGCGCTGCTCGGCGCCGGGCAGCGGGTGATCGTGCAGAAGTTCATCTCTGAATGCCGAGGGACCGATGTGCGCGCATTTGTGGTCGGCGAGCGTGTGGTTGCGTCGATGCGTCGCCGCGCCCGTGGCGACGAGTTCCGCAGCAACATGCACCGCGGTGGCGCAGCCGAGCCTGTGACCCTGGATGCGGAGCAGGAGGCAGTCGCGGTGGCCGCGGCCCGTGTTCTCGGTCTCGGCGTTGTGGGCGTGGACCTGCTCGAAAGCGACGAGGGGCCACGGGTCATTGAGCTCAACTCTTCGCCCGGGCTCGAAGGAATCGAGACCGCGACCGGCGTCGATGTCGCCGGCGAGATCATCGAGTTCGTAGCCCGCGAGTGTGTTGAGCGATGAATGAGCGCAGGAGGAGGTGCCCATGGCGTTGGGGTGACCGTGAGTTTGCTCCCGGCGAGGAGGGCGAAGCGCATATTGACGTGTCCCTTCGATACGTCGGAGAGCCGGTGCAGGTACCCGTCATTGTATGGCGCGGAAAACGCGACGGACCGACTGTGTTTGTTTCGGGCGCAGTACACGGTGATGAGATCAACGGCACGGGCGCAATTCGCGCGATGATCTACGAACGCCCGTTCGAGTTGACCGCCGGAACCCTCTTGTTTGCTCCGGTTGTGAACACCCACGGCTTCGAGCGTCATGAGCGATATATGCCCGATCGGCGGGACCTCAACCGCTGCTTTCCGGGATCGCGCTCCGGCAGCATGGCGTCGCGAATCGCCCGCCGTGTGTTTGATGAGCTGGTCCACCGCTCGGACTACGGCATCGACCTGCACACGGCGGCGGTGCGCCGCACAAACTTCCCGAATGTGCGCGCTGACATGACGAACCTGACCCTGGCTTCGTTCGCCCGCGCGTTCGGCGCCGAGTTGATCCTGAGCAGTCGTGGTCCCAGGGGATCTCTGCGACGTGCGGCGACAGAATTCGGTTGCCCGACGCTGTGTTTGGAAGCCGGCGAGGTGTGGAAGGTCGAGCCGGGTGTCGTCGAGTATGCCGTACGCGGCGTGCGCAACTGCCTGATTGCGCTGGGCATGGTCGAGGGCGAGATCGAGCGCCCACCCTTCGCCATTGAGACCGACGCCACCAGCTGGACCCGATCCAAACACGCGGGATTCCTGAGATTGCACGTGGCGCCCGGCGACGTCGTAGAGCGCGGCCAGCTGCTCGCTACAAACATCTCGCTCACCGGAAAGCGCCTCAGTCGGCTGAAGGCGGTCAGAAAGGGCATCGTACTCGGAGCCACAACCATTCCTGTGGTGGCTCCCGGCACGGCTATCTTCAACATCGCCTACGCCAAACACGGCGACATGATGCGTGCGGACCGCGCGATCAGCCGTCTGGACGATGACCACCTGCACGCGCGCATGCGCAGCGATCTCGCGCGCAACGTACGAATCGTGAAGCCGGGATGAGCTGGTGTAGTTGTGACGCGAGACGACGCAGGCGTGTGCTTGTGCACCGTGGCACGAGCCGCCGGCCTACCTTGTGGTGCCGAGATGAAGCCCCTCGTCGCTTTCCTCGTCAGGGGCATAGGTCAACGTGAGATAGTCCGCTTCCTTTCCGGGACCCACTGAAAACGGGCCGAGGTTCGCAGATGTGAGACTGCCGTCCGCACCTCGCAGCGAGCTGATCGGCGCGTCTGCCTGTGTCGAGGCGGGCATGTCGAGGAATCGATACAGCTGTTTGAACGTGGTCCTGTCGCGAAACTCCAGCGCCAGGCCGGGTACCAGAGGGTGCGCCTCGGCGTTGTGGTCGAAGAGGCGATCGATGAAGGGTCGCAGGCGGGACCGTACCGCGATGAACACGTGGTCGCCGGGCAGGACCGCGGTCGCGCCGCGTGGCATGATGACCTCTCCGCCCCGCACAACGAGGGTGACGGCGACGCCCTCAGGCAGACCGAGATCGCGAAGCACGAGGCCCGCCGCACGGGCGCTTGGCGCGATCGTGTAATCTACGATCTCGCCATCAACGTGCCGAAGTGCGTTGATCTCAACCGAGATGGGCGGGGTCGGGTCTGCCGGCCGTCCGATTCGCAGTCGACGCGCCACGATGGGGAGCGTCCACCCCTGCAATACCGCAGAGACCAGCACGACGAAGAAGACCGCGTCGAAGAGAAGCTCGCTGCCCGGCACGCCGGCCATGAGGGGGAAGGTCGCCAACGTGATGGGCACGGCTCCCTTGAGACCAACCCAGGAGAGAAAGGTGAGCTCGCGAGGGCGGAACCCGAAAGGCAGCGCTGAGATCACAACGGCGATTGGTCTCGCTACCAGAATCAACGCGGTCGCGATCAAGAGCCCCTGTCCGGCGACAGCGATGAGGCGGCTCGGGAAGCTCAGGAGGCCGAGCATCACGAAGAGGATGATCTGTCCGAACCACGCGGTGGCGTCGTGAAAGTGGAAGATCCCCCGCTTGAAGACGATCGGGCTGTTGCCGAGGATAATTCCCGCAACGTAGACGGCCAGGAAGCCGCTGCCACCGAGCAGGGCGGCGAGACCGAAGGCGAGCAGCCCAAAGGCCGTCACCAGGATGGGATACAGACCCTGATGATCGAGGTTGCTGCGGTTAACGGTCCACGCGGCCGTGTATCCGACGCCGACACCTGCGAGGGCTCCCACACCGAACTGGAGGCCAAACAGGAGCAGGAGCGAGCCTGCTGAGCCCGCTGTGCCCGTGATTACGCCGACAAGGCCGAGGGTCAGAAAGATGGCCATCGGATCGTTTGAACCGCTCTCCAACTTCAGCGTGGCCGTCAACCGTTCGGGCAGCGCGAGTCCGCTGGTGCGGAGGACAGAGAACACCGCCGCCGCGTCTGTTGAGCCGACGATGCCGCCGAGCAGCATCCCGTGCAGCAGGGGGATCTTCAGCACCCATGCCGCCGCGAGACCGGTCAGCGCCGACGTGACGAGGACGCCGATGGTCGAGAGGGTGAGGGCGGGTCGCCAACCCTGTCGAAGCGAGCTCAATGAGGTTCGGAGGCCGCCGTCGAAGAGTATGATCGCCAGGGCCGCCGTCCCGATGCGATTGGCGGCGTCGTAGTCCTCGAACGCGATCCCGCCGATCCCCTCTGAGCCCGCCAGCATGCCCACGCCGAGGAAGAGTACGAGCACAGGCATACCGATTCGCGCCGAGAACTTGCTCGACGCGATACCGAGGAGCAGGAGCAATCCCGTCGCGAAGAGGATGGCGTTGATGGAGTGCATGAGCAGGCGGCCGGGAACGATTGGAGTATGAGCACCTGTTCAGAAATCACGGTTCGGTCAACCAGATGACCCGAGCATCAACCTGTCTGTCTACGTGCCGCCATGGCGCAAGGGTCGTTCCTCGATGCGGGACCGCGTCGGCCTGTGGGTGCTACCGGGCCTGTGCGTCTCACTCGAAGACGAGGACGTCGCTCTCGCCGAACTCGTCGATCAGAGAATCTACCCTGGCGAGGAGCCACGCACGGCGCTCGAGAAAGTCGTCGAATCGCTGTGTGTCATCGTATTGCGGGTCCGCAGAGAACAGGAACTCACGGGTCCACTCCTCGTCCATGGAGCGAAGGAGCGCGATGGTTCGCCGAGAAAAGTAGCGGACCCTGCTGAGGCGTGAGCGTGTGGCGAGGTCGCTGTGGGTATCGTGTGTTTGAAAGGTGGCGCCGTTGTCGAGCGCGACAAACGCGCCGTCATTCCAGTGGCAGTTCAGTCCGTGATTCTCGAGTTGGTATCGGTCCCAGTTGTTTGAAAGATGGTCCAGCACGTGAAGCTCTGAGAGCTGGTGTGCGATGTCGAAGGCGCTCAACTCGGTCATGCGCCTGAGCAGGGACGAGAAGCCTGAGGGATCTGCTTCTTCAAGGTCTGCCAACGCGCTCCTCGGTGACATTCTTCGGAGCGCGTCCGGCGTGTGTCGCCCGTCCACCAGGTGCGTCCACAGGTCGATGTTCTCGATCGGGAACCGTCGGAAGTGGCGGAGCCAGGGCTTGAGAGTTCCGTAGAGCCAGAAGCCGTCGGCTTCTTCACGCCAGATGACACGACTGTTTGGTCTGCGAAGCGCACGACGTGCACGAGCATCCTCTCCCAGGAGCTCAGACAACACGTCAGCGTGCACACGCACCTCTTCGTTGACAGGGACGGTGACCGCGCAATCGAGCAGCGCACACAAACGCGCTGTCGCGATCTCGCCGCGGTAGGATGTGTGTCGCACCGTCTGCTCGGGCTTGAACACCGCTCGAGCCTCGTGGGCGAATCGAAGTTGAAGCATCACGCTTGAGCCGCTGTCCATCTCAACGGCGCGCTCAAACTCTCCTGTTGCGAGGTCTCGCGGTATCTCTCGAAAGAGCAGCGGGTTCGCGCGAAGTGCACGCATGCGAATGCGCAGCGCCTCAGAAGAGTGTTCCTCTGACGCGAACGCTACGGCCAGAGCCTGTTCCGCCGCTTCGCCATGAGCGCCGCTCGCGAACAGCGAACGTGCCAACATCAGTCCGTGCTCATGTGCGCTTCGGCTGTAGGGTCCAAGACCGCTGTGGACAGCACGGGTGGCGGCCCTGAATGCGGCAGAACACTCACTTTCGCGCTCGGATTCTCCAGAGTCGGGCGACTCAGACGTTGCAGACACAGAAGTCGCAAGTGCGTGTGTGTCTGCAGAATCGGCCGGCGCCCCTTCATCGCCTACACCGCTTGTCGATGTGCTCGCCGGTGCTCCGCACGCAGCGACGAGAAAGGCGCTGAACAGGAGTAGGTACGCAGCCGCGTGCCGCTCGGGCCTGCGCACGCTGCGGGTGCGGCCGCCGTGCGACTTGTACGTCGTCGCCCGCGCCGGCTGATCGCGACGAGCGCTCAGAATCCGATCTCGCCACCGCGCTCGATCGCCCGTTGCCAGGCGTCGCGGTCCTGCAATCGTCGAATGTAGGCGCCCACGTTCGGATAAAGATCGCCGGCTGCGATACGGCCCTGCGCGGCCACCAGGGGAAAGCTGATCTGTACGTCGGCGGCGGTGAAGTCGTCGCAAGCAATAAACGCGCGGTGAGCAAGCTCGCTGTTCAGAAAGCTCATCTGCAGATCGATCTCGGGATCCGTAAACTCCGCATCCACACGCCCCGCGATCGCTTTCATTATCGGACGTACAAAGAAGGGAACCGGTGCGGTCTTCAGTTTGCCGGTCACCAGCTTCACCAGCAGCGGCGGCATCAGTGAACCCTCAGCGTAGTGCATGTAGTAGCGAAACCTCTTGAACGCCGGCGTACTTCGCTCCGGGATCAGGTGTGGCCCGAAGAGCTCTGCGAGCGACTCGATGACGGCGCCGGACTCTGCGTACGACTCTCCATCGACGACCACGACAGGCGCCTTGCCCAGGGGATGGATGTCCCGCAGCCCGGCCGGCGCCCGCATCGTCTTCGGATCTCGCGTCCAATGCTGGATTTCGTAATCGACTCCCAACTCTTCGAGAAGCCAGAGTATGCGGTGGGACCGCGAATTGTTCAGGTGGTGAACGGTAATCTGCGGCATGGGGTCGGTCTCCGGGGTTTGTGCACGCACATTCGGACAGGGATGCGCGTTTGTGCGTGTCGACGTGACCGACCTTGTGCGCCCCGGTCACCAACGTCAATGGACGATCAGTGCTCCACGAAGGGCACCGGGCCCACCACGCGTGGGGATTTCTTGAGCCGTGTCAGCCGATCAAACATCGACAGCATCACCCAGGCGTAGGTGCCGATCGATGAGCTCAGATGAAAGAAAGCGTGGGGGTGAATCAACTGGAACGTGTGGTCACAGCCGAGTGTTCTCTCTGGAATCCACAAGAGGAAGAACCCGCCGAGATAGGCGACTACGGACCAACGGAAGAGGCGCTTTAACGTCGGCGAGTCCATCTCACGAAATGCGACTCTGAAGGTGACAATGCTGATGTAGGCGACCACGGCGCCATAGCTCACCAGAAATGCGACGAAGTAGTCCTCGAGAGTGAAGTACGCGGCGGTAAACAGGACGCCATAGCCTGAGAGTCCCAGCTGCCAGCGCACTCTTGTTTGCTTCGGTGTGTCGGCCCTACGTGTGACCAGGCAGTAGAAGCAAACAAGGCTGAGCCATATCATCGGCAGCTCATCGCTGGCCTGCGGCAGCTTCAGCAGGGTCCCGTGAAAGGCGACGGAGCCAAGCCCGATCACAGCCAGCGCAAGATAGCACACCGCAAACCGCAGCTCGGTCCGCTCACGGGCCCGGGCCCAGAGCACCAGCCCCACGATGCCGGCGACCAGAATTGCGACGCTCGAAAGTGTATTCCACCACTCTGCGACCCACGGGCTCACAGCGTAATTCGGCTCACACCAATCTACCGCGGCCGGCGTTCCCACCGTGTCCCAATACCCCCGCGCTGCGTCTGTCGTCTGTGGCATTCGGCGAGCACTACCGCCCGCCTCGGTACGCGGCAACCCACGTCAACTCAGGGCGAAACGATCAGCTCCTGGCCGATGCGGATGCGGTCAGCGTCTTCAAGGTCGTTCCATCGCATCAGGTCCGCCGAGCTGACGCCGTGACGTCGAGCGATGCCGAGCAGTGTCTCGCCGGCGCTGACGGTGTGGCGTTCGCGTCGACGGTGCTGCTGCTCTTCGCTGCTCTCCTGCCACGCCTGCCACGCTTCGCTACCAAACACATATACGTTGGCTTCCTCTTCCGGGATCACGACAGATCCGCTCAGGTCGAAGTCCGGCGCAATCCAGAGCTGCAGTGTGGTTTGCGACAGGAGCGCAGAGTCTGCGTCGACGGCGTTCCAGTTCGCGAGTTGGCCTGCGGTAACACCGAAGTTTGCAGCAATTTCGGATAGTGTGTCTCCGCGCTGCACACGGTAGAACACTCGGCGCCGGCCGAGAGGGGCGAAGGCGTCTGGTGGGACCACAACGTCAGCCCGTGTCGCTTCGTCAGAAAGCGAACGTCGCCCCCGCGTGGGGACCAGCAGTTCATCGCCGTACGCGGCGTGTGTGCCGCCGCGTAGTCCGTTGATCGCGCGCAGGACACGTGCAGGGACGCCGACCCGCGCCGAGAGCTGATCGAGGGTCTCGCCGAAGCGCAGCTGCACGAGCTCGTGCTCCTCTCCGTATCGTTCTGCGACCTGGTCGTAGGCCGCGACAAACGCCTCAAAGGTGCCCGCGGGGATGCGCACGGTAGTCGGGTCAAATTCGGTGGTGCGACGTACCAGCGACGGGTTCAGCGCGATGATTTCTTCGGTTGTGACCCCGGCAGCGTCTGCGACCAGAGAGAGCCGCACGCCCTCGGGCAGGCGTACCGTGTCCCAGGTGATCGCGTCGTCGCGGATGACATCGTCGAATCCGAAGAGGTGAGGATGGTTCGCGATGGTCGCGATCGCAACGATCCGCGACGCATAGTCGCGGGCGTTGGTATACACCGCCTCGCGTTGATCGACGGCCTCAAAGCCGTTGGCGTTAGCTTCTCGCATCCCGCTGCGGACGTGACCCCTGCCTGCGTTGTAGGCGGCAAAAGCGAGCATCCAGTCGCCGAATCGCTCCTGCTGGCGCACGATGTAGGCGATGCCCATTCGCGTGGCGATCTCCGGATCAAGGCGTTCGTCGATGATGTCGTCAACGCGCATACCACGCCCCCGCGCGGTTCGCGGCATGAACTGCCAGAGTCCTGCGGCGCCGGCGTGCGACTCGGCGACGAGGTTGAAGCCGGACTCGACGGCGACCAGCCACAGCAGCTCCTCCGGCGCGTTCTGTCGGCGACATTCTTCGACGATCATATCTGCGTAGCGCCCGGATGCCCGCATCCATCCTGCGAGGCGCCGGTGCCCGCGTGCGTTCTCACTGAAGTAGCGAATCCAGTGCACGACCCGCGGGTGTCGGGCGGGGTCAACACCGAAGGGGTGCGATGAAATGTCTGCCGGATCGAAGGGCAGAGGGTCTGCCTCCTCGCCGGACCCCCTCGTCGGGAGATCCCGTCGCAGGCTGTCACCGAGGTCAGCGCGGTTGAGCCCGACTTCATCGATGCCGAGGCCGTTGACCTGCTCAGATTCTTCGCCATCGCCGAGCTCGCCGTGCAGATCGGCGCTCGTTGGCCCCGGCAGCGGGCCGCGTCCCTGTGCTGCGACCGGCGCGGAGCCGGCAATCGCCAGCAAGAAGATGAGAGCGGATGCCGTGACCGTCGTCGACGTGGAGATGTTGCAGCGAGCTCTCATGGACCGCATGATGGAATGTTTCGTGAGCACGTGCCGTTGGCACCACACGTGCGCCCACTGGCGCCGCCCTGTGCTGAATATCGAGTGTATGCGCAAGCTCCTACTATATACGACCATCGCTTTCTGTGTGCACGGCGGCGCCAACGCGGGCGAGCTCTCAAGCCTCGATGACATCGTTGAGCTGTGTCGCTGGTCCACAGCGCCGGC
>JAUICO010000171.1 GCA_030427825.1 bacterium
GGACAATCGCAGGACTGAAGATCTACCCCGAGCCTTCGGTCGCTACGAGCTCATAGAGCAGCTCGCGCGCGGCGGCATGGGGGAGCTGTATCTCGCCCGCATGGAGGGCCCTGCGGGCTGGGCAAAGCGCGTCGCGATCAAGCAGATCCTGCCGCACCTCAGCGACGAGCCGGAGTTTCTCGCAAGGTTCGCCGATGAAGCCCGCATCGCCATGCGGCTCAGCCACGGCAATATCGTCCCGGTCTTTGACATGGGCGAGGTGGATGGCACCCACTTCATCGCGATGGACTACGTTGACGGCTGGGACCTGCGACGGCTGATCCGCGCATCAGCGACGTCAGCGCGCCTGACTCCGGTGCCCGTGGCGCTGCGTATCGCATCGGAGGTCGCGCGGGGGCTGAGCTATGCCCACACCCTCCGCGACGATGACGGGCGCGCGATGCACATCGTCCACCGCGATGTCTCGCCGTCGAACATCCTGGTGTCCCGCGCCGGCGAGGTGAAAGTCGTCGACTTCGGCGTCGCCTCTGCACGTAGCCGGCTTGGGCGCACGCTCACCGGCGAGCTGAAAGGAAAATTCAGCTACATGTCGCCGGAGCAGGCCGAGGGGAAAAAGGCCGACGCCCGCTGCGACATTTTCGCCCTGGGATCTGTTCTCTTCGAGCTGCTGACGGGCACGCGGGCCTTCGAAGGCCGCAACGATCTCGACACTCTCGCGCGGGTCAAGAAAGGGCGCCGTGCCGATGTTGCTGTGTTGTTACCGAACCTGGATCCGACGGTCGTGGCGATCGTCGACCGTGCTCTGGCTGTGGATCCCGCAGATCGATTTCAAAGCATCGCTGACATGCAGGAAGAGCTGGGCCGCGCTCTGCACGCTGCTGAGGAGCCAATCTCCGCAACCGCCATCGCCGGGTGGGCCGCTGAGACGATGGCTGTTCCCGCGGACGCCGGCGCAGCGCCGGGCTTCGACACGCTTCTGCGACGCCACGTCGACGAAGCCGAAGAGCCTGACGCGGCTGCGGGAGACATGCCGGACACGGCGTCCATTCGACGGCAATCCGTGGGGGGGCACACGGTCACGCGATCGGCGGCGCAGGTCAGCGAGAGCCTCCTACTCACACAGACTCGAACCGTCCGCAGGCTGCGACGCACGCTCGGCATCGTCGTCGGGCTTCTCGTCGTCGCCGCACTTGTCACACTCGGCTTTGTGCTCGGTCAGAGCGACGTCCTGACGCCGACGACCCTGCGGGTTGAGACGAAACCCGTGGGCGCCCAGGTGATGCTGGATGGTGTCGCGTGGGGGGTCTCGACGCTGGTCGAACGTGTAGAGAGCGGCGATCATGTAGTGCAGATCCGAAGGGCGGGTTACGAGACCGAAGAGCGGCGCATTACGGTGCGTTCCGGGCGCGAAAACCGCATCGGTCTGACCCTCGTGCCGGTAGACGGCGACACCGGCGAAGCGACCTTTGCGTCGGTACAGTTTGAGAGCGTGCCTGAGGGCGCGCTGATTTCGGTAGGAGACTCGTCGATATCTGACGGCGAGACGGCCGTCGTCGAAGTGGGTGCACCGGTGGTGATTCGAATGCACCTCGCCGGACATGCGCCCTATGAATTGACGCACGAGTTTCGCCCGGGTGAGACCCGCTTCAGGCGTAGATTGCGGCCGCTGGACATCGACACGGGCGATGCTTCGCCGCCTGTGCCGGACGCCATAGAGCGTCGGCCGGCTGACGCATCGCCGGATCGGCGTCGATATAGCTTTCGCGATATCCCCGCAGGTTCGGTGTTCCGCGTCGACGGCGAGCGCCGCGAGCCCGGCGCCATCACGCTTGATGCGGATGACGACCCGATCGTTGTCCAGGTCTCCAAACAGGGGTTCGAGGCCTGGACGGTGCGCATTGACCCCAGCCGCGACCGAAGCCGGGCCTACTCCGTCGCGATGGCCGCGGCGCAGATGGGCGAGCTGCGTGTGCGATTCGCAGGCGACATTGCGCGCGGTGCCATCACCATCGACGGACGAAGCCGCGGTACAAACTCGCACATCTCGCAGGTGTTCTCCCTGGAAGCCGGCGAACACGAAGTCATTGTCGAGAACAGCGAGTTTGATCGCCGACTTCGTCGTACCGTGCTTATCGAGGAAGGACGGCAGGCGACGGTGAACGTGGACTGGCGTACCGAGTAGCGGCGCCGGGGCCGCGGTCGGTGGGTGATACCGAGCGCGCCGCCGTCTATGATCGGTCCACGGACAGCAGGATCTCGTTCAGGGCGTTGATCTCCGCGATCAACGCGGTGACGGCAGCGTCGAAGTCCCGCCTGGCGCCCGGGTTTCCGCTGAACAGCGGTCCGCAGGCGCTCTCGTCGAGTTCAATAGGTGCCGGCGCCGGCAGCTCGACCCCGCTGCGGCCGCTTTCCTGCGCGGTACGGACGCGGGCGCGCGTGGCAGTGCGTCGTCGCTCGAGGATACGGGCGAGCTCCACCAGTACTTTGTACGCGGCCGCGCTGCCTTCATCACGCAGACGCTGAAAGCTCGCGCGACCAATCCAGTAGCCGCTGGTCGGCGCGACGGCCTCCACAGTCGCGGAGCGACGATTGCCAGACACCAGGGCCATCTCGCCGACAACCGCGCCATTCCCCAGATAGGCGAGGGTGGTTTGCGGGCCACCGTCCTGGGCAGAGACTACGCCGACCTCGCCTCGTTCAATGATGTAGGCGCCATCGGACGAATCCCCTGCACGAAAGAGTGTCTCGCCGGGTTCTCGGTTGAACCTCTCGCAGCGGCCGACGAGCTCGTCGAGCTCGTCGGTATTCAGGCTGGTGAAAAGCGCGATCCGGCTGAAGTCGAGATCGACGCTTGCATTGAGTCGAATGGTCATCGCGAGTCGCTGCGTTTGAGGGTGGATACCTGCAATGCAGCCTACCATCGGGGCGCTGTGAAAGGAAAAGCTGCGGAGCCCTGATGGCCCAACTCGGTTTGACAGAGCGCTGCCATCGAGACTAGACAACCCGCTGCACCCCCGTACGAACAAACGATGCGCTCTGTAGGAACAGGGCGCAGTCTACACCCACTCTGAGGAGAACGAAGACATGAAGAAGCTTCAACTATTGATCGTTGCCGGCGCTGTTCTTGCGCTCGCCGCAGCCTGCGATGACGAGCAGAGCTGCAGCCAGGATACGGACTGCCCCAGCGGCGACATCTGTCTCGACGGTACCTGCTCGACCCCGGGCACCGACGAATGCGCAATCAACCTCGATTGCAGCAACGGTCAGGTCTGTAACAACGGCACCTGCGAAGACCCCAGTGGTTGCGTCACGTCCTTCGACTGTGACGGATTCTTCTGCGATGCGGACGGCACCTGCGCGACGACCTGCGACGACACGATCGCGTGTGGCGCCGGCTACGTGTGCGATGCCGGCGGCGTCTGCACTCTTGAGACGATCGCGCCCTACGACCGCGTGCTCATCATCTCGCGCACGTCCGTTGAGGACGACATCGACAACACGACGCCGGGTCCGGACATTGACGCGATTCATCTCATCGTCGGCGGCGTCCCTGAGGGTGTCGCGGTCGTTGACGCTTCGCAGCAGGGCGATGAGGGAAGCGACGGAAATAACTTCGACGACGTGCAGACCATCCTCGGACTCAGTGACGCGATCCCCGGTGGCAACGAGAACTGCGACCTGACCCATACCCCGACCAGGTTCTGGTCCATGGGTGGCGGCAGCGCCGACCTTGGCGACATCGGTTACGCGATCGTCAGCTTCGGCGCCGACGTTACGATTCCGGACGGTGCTGAAATTCGCACCTTCGAGCTCAACGACCAGAGCTGCCCGAACATCGCCGTTGAGCGCGACGACAACTACGAAATCTACGTCGGAAGCGCTGACTCCGATCTGGCTACCCCGCTTACGGCCACCGGCTGGATTCTTCTCGGCGGCACCGAAGGCGACGGCGGCGAGTCTTCGTTCTTCTTCGCAGAGCCGGCAATGTAAGTCGGTCTTCGGACTGATTCGCGCTCGCTTCGGCGGGCGTTTGTCGTTTTTGGCGTCGGGCAGGCCCTTCTTGATCCACCACGTCCGTGCCGGTGCTGATGATCCGGGCCCGCGCCGCGGTGCGGTGTTCATCCCTGAGCCGCGAGGACCGGAGCTCGTGGGCGAGCCCGGCGCAGCCCTGCTCAGGCCTTCGAACTCGGGGTCCCTGTAGGCAACAGCCCCCAGTCCGGAACGCCTTCATGCCTGCGAGGCGGTGGAGCGACGGCGAGCTCCCGCAGGTACTGAAAGGAGAAGATGCCGCTCTTGTGCCCGTCGGCCCAGACGGGGCGCATCGCGTATCCGCCGATCGGCTCGACGTTCGTCAGCGTGGTGCTCGCGTCGGTGACGAAGGTCATCTCGTTCTGAAAGTGTCCCTGACACCCCGCGCACGGACACCAGCCACGGAGGTAGGCAAGCGAATACTCGCTGGTGCTGCCGTCGCTCCAGGTGATGTTGAGGCGCCCTTCGGCCTCGCGCAGGTGTACTTCGGTGGGAACAACAGACATGGCAGCCTCGGTGCGGGCGGTGTCGTGCCTGATTGCGATCGCGTCCTCCCACGTCAAGGTTGCAACCCGTGGGCGCAGCACTACGACCGGATGGCGGTGTGAGCGAGACGCTGTCTCGCGCTCTGCCTAAGGGTTTTCACCCTTAGGAATCCCGGCGGAAAGCTACGCTTTCCTGTTGGGAGGCAGGGGCACGGAACGGCCACTAAATGTGCTGCGCCGCATGCTTCCGCACAAGTCGAATATGTCTGACTTTCCGAAAATGTTGGTGCTCGACCTCGATGGCACCCTGCTCGATCGCTTTCATCGGGTGCAGCAACGGGATCGGGACGCGATCAGCGCGTTGCAGCGTGCCGGAATCGTCGTCACGATTGCGACAGGTCGCCTGTATTCGGGAACTCGACAGATCGCGCGTTCTGTGGGGATTCGGGCGCCTCTGGCGTGCATGAACGGCAATGAGCTGGTGGACCCCGTGCACGACCGCTCGCTGCTCTCGTACACCGTACCTCTATCCGCTCGTCGTCTGGCGGCCAGGGTCGCTATTCGCAACGGCCTGACGCCTGTGCTTTTCGCGTCCCGAGCAGTTCACGTCTGTGAAGCGGCCGCACCCTGGATGCACTATCTGCGAGACTGGTCCGGCAACTTTGTGACCCACGAAGACGCCGTTGACGCGGCGGCGTGGGAGCGCGCCACAGACGCCCTGGCTGTCGCGCTGAGCGGGACCGCCGCGGGGACTGCCCTTGCGGAGCGTGAGCTGGCCGCCGGCCTGCCTGAGGGGATCATCACGATCGGCTATCAGTCGCTGAGGGCGCAACGCAGCGTGCTGCTGGTACGAGACCAGCGGGGTTCGAAGGGACGTGCCATCGCAGAGCTCGCCTCTCACCATGGTCTCAGCACCGACCAGGTCGTCGCGGTCGGCGATTGGATGAACGACCTGTCGATGCTGGTAGCCGCGGGAACCTCCTTTGCGATGGGCGGCGCGCCGGAACCCGTGCAGGCGGCAGCCACCGCGACTCTCGATGCTCAGGCACGAGACGGAGGCGCCGTCGCCGAGATCGCCGAGCGGGTTTGGGGCATTCGGGCTTGACCCGCGGCTCTGCGACGCGTTGAAGGGAGCCCTGAAAGGAAGTAACTAGAACACGTTTCAGTTCTTCGGTTGCCTGTTCTTGAGTTGATAAGTAAAGAATCTGCGGCAGATCGCAGCAAACCCGCGGTGGGACGCCCTCCGCACTCTCTGTTCAGCATTTCCAACCAACGCGTCGACGCCGCCCGCGTGACCCGGCGCAGCCTACTCCGAGAGCCATGATGTCCCAGCAGACGGCCACAGAAACCCGCGACAGCGTCATCATCCGATTC
>JAUICO010000172.1 GCA_030427825.1 bacterium
GTCCACAGCTCCCGCCCGCAGGTGCTCCAGGAGCACTTCGGTCTGCAGCTCGCGAATGATGAATGACACCTCAGGAAAGCGTGCGCGAAGCTTCGCCAGCAGACCCGGCAACCCGTAGGGCGCGATCGTTGGAATCACGCCCAGACGTACCGTACCGGATGGCGCCCCTGCCATGAGGCCCGCGGCCGTCACCAGGTCACGCGCCTCAACCAGCAGTCGGCGGGCTCTCCGCACCACCTCAACTCCCGCGGGCGTTATGGTTACGCGGGGCCTTGTTCGCTCAAAGATCTGCACGCCGAGCAGTTCTTCGACCCACTGCACCTGTTTGCTGAGGGCCGGTTGGCTGACCGCACATGCCCGCGCCGCGTCGCCGAATTGTCCGGTGTCAGCGACAGCGACGACGTACTCAAGTTGTCGAAGTGTGGGTGTCGCCTTGTTCATGACCTTGCGCTATAAACATTATTCCACCTTTGTCTTTGTAGTTATAGTCGAATTGCCCCATGTTGGAAGGGTGAGACGGTCCGCGAACGGCGATGTTGTCCGTATTCGCACCGCCCCTTCCACCCAATGCGCGACTGTCGCGATCACCGGAGCCATCATGAGCAACAGCGATTCTTCTACGAACAGCGCCCAGGCACCAACCGGGTGCCCGATGCACAACGCAACCGCAGCCTCTCGCAAGAACTCCGACTGGTGGCCCAACCTCCTCAATGTCGGCATGCTGCACCAGAACCCAAGCGCGGGCGCACCGATGGGCGAGGACTTCGACTACGCTGCAGAGTTCAGGAAACTGGACCTGGAGGCTGTGCGCGCAGACCTGATCGCGTTGATGACGGACTCCCAGGACTGGTGGCCGGCCGACTACGGACACTACGGCCCGCTATTCGTGCGCATGGCCTGGCACAGCGCTGGGACCTACCGCACCTCAGACGGCCGCGGTGGCGCGTCGACGGGCTCTCAACGCTTTGCCCCGCTCAACAGCTGGCCCGACAACGGCAATCTGGACAAAGCGCGGCGATTGCTGTGGCCAATCAAACAAAAGTACGGCCGCGCCATCTCCTGGGCCGACCTGCTGATTCTTGCCGGCAACTGCGCGCTTGATTCTATGGGCTTCAAGACCTTCGGTTTTGCCGGCGGCCGCGAAGACATCTGGGAGCCCGAACAGGACATCAACTGGGGCATCGAGTCAGAGTGGCTCGGTGACGAGAGGTACAGCGGCGACCGCGAGCTCGACAACCCGCTGGGCGCGGTCCAGATGGGGCTGATCTATGTCAACCCGGAAGGCCCTAACGGCAAACCCGACCCGTTGGCCTCTGCGCGTGACATTCGAGACACATTCGGACGCATGGCCATGAACGACGCCGAGACTGTCGCCCTGGTCGCCGGCGGCCACACATTCGGCAAAGCACACGGCGCGGGAGACGCCGGCCTGGTCGGCGCGGAACCCGAAGCGGCCCCAATCGAAGCACAGGGCTTCGGCTGGAAGAACGAGTTCGGCAGCGGCAAAGGCGTGCACACGACGACCAGCGGCATCGAAGGCGCGTGGACCGCAACGCCCACAGAGTGGGACAACAGCTTCTTCGACACTCTCTTCGGCTACGAGTGGGAGCTCACGAAGAGCCCCGCCGGCGCATGGCAGTGGACGCCAAAGGACGGCGCCGGGGCCGACACGGTTCCCGACGCGCACGATCCGAACGCGCGCCACGCTCCGATGATGACCACCGCCGATCTCGCACTCCGATTTGACCCGGCCTACGAGGCCATATCTCGACGCTTTCACGAGAATCCCGAGGAGTTTGCTGACGCCTTCGCCCGCGCCTGGTTCAAGATGACCCACCGCGACATGGGACCACGCTCGCGCTACCTCGGCGCCCTGGTCCCTGACGAAGACCTGCTCTGGCAGGACCCGGTCCCGGCTGTAGAACACACATTGATCGACGCGGACGACATTCGTGACCTCAAAGCGGCGGTCCTTGCGAGCGGCCTCAGCATCGAAGAGCTTGTCAGCACGGCCTGGAACGCAGCATCCACATTCCGTGGATCTGACATGCGTGGCGGTGCAAACGGTGCGCGACTTCGTCTGGCACCGCAGAAGGATTGGGAAGCCAATGAGCCCGCGAGGCTCGATACCGTTGTGAGTCGCCTTGAAGCGCTACAGGCGGAGTTCAACGATGCGCAACCGCTGTCGACAAGGGTCTCGCTCGCTGACCTCATTGTGCTCGCCGGATGTGCCGCCGTTGAGGCAGCCGCTGCCAACGCTGGGGTCGAGGTCGTTGTACCCTTCACGCCGGGTCGCACGGACGCCACGCAGGCGCAGACCGACCCGGACTCCTTCGCCGTACTCGAGCCGGTTGCAGACGGCTTTCGCAACTACGTGAGTCGCACCCTTCGCTCCCGCCCTGAGGAGCTTCTCCTCGACCGGGCGCAGCTGCTTACCCTCACAGCACCGGAGATGACAGTTCTCGTCGGCGGTCTGCGCGTATTGAATGCAAATCACGCAGGCCTGGAACACGGCGTCTTCACCGATCGGCCCGGGGCTCTGACACAGGATTTCTTCACGAACCTGCTCGACATGAACACCGCGTGGACGCCAGCCGGCGACATCTATGAGGGTCGAGACCGCGTGACCGGCGAGCTGCGCTGGACGGCGACCCGCGTCGACCTCATCTTCGGGTCGAACTCACAGCTGCGAGCCCTGGCTGAGGTGTACGCGAGCGACGATGCGAAGGAGAAGCTGGTGCACGACTTCGTCGCAGCCTGGGACCGGGTGATGATGCTCGACCGCTACGAACTTCGATAGTCGCAGGCACGCGGGGGGGCTGCGATGTCGTCTGCCATCGCCACGCGCCTCCACTTCGGACACCCGCTCGCGAGGGTGCTTCTCGGGCGCCACACCGCGTCCGCTCAGCGTCCGCTCAGCGTCCGTTCAACGCCCGCGGAAACAGCACGTGATTCTCAAGGGCAATGTGCGCCTTGAGATCGGCGTCCAGGCGCGCGAGCTCTTCGTAGAGTCCACGCCAGGTGCCGCACGCATCCGCAGGCGGCGTAAAGTCGTTCGTCAGCGTGCGAAGCCGCGCCAGGTTCTCGTCGTGCTCTTCGTGCTCGCGCATCATCACACTCACCGGGCCACCCAGCATCGGGCCACGGCGGCCGGCCACCAGCGCCGGAAACAGGACGCCCTCTTCTTTGGCCATGTGGCTCATGAGTTCGATCCTGACTACGCGCAGCAGCTCCGCGAGCCCCCGCGGACACTCCGCCGCGTCGGCATGGACCTCCTCGACGCGGTCGGCGGCAGCAATCACCCCGTCAAGCTGCTGCTGTAGCGGCGCGTGGTAACGCGTGAGGATGTGCTCCACCAGCATCTCGACCGGGCGTGCTTCCCATTCCTGCATTGATTCCGCATCTGCCATCGGTGTTCCCTCTGTTTGTTGCGATTTGAACAGCACCGAATTGGTATGTGTGCCCCACGGTCCGGTCAAGCGGGTAGGTCCGGGCGTCGCTTGACCCCCCACAGGCGCTGTGCTCACGATGCGCGCATGAAACCCACGTACGAGTTTGGACCTGAGTTGTTGGACAATGCGGACGCGTTCACGGACGCGTTCACGGACGCGTTCTTTGAGCGCTTTACCCTGAAGCACGCTCCGCAGCCCATCAAGCTCAACGATGAAATCAGCAAGAACTACCTTTTCCCTACCTTCTATGGGGATGTGACCTGCGCGCAGGCCATCTTCATGTGTAGCTACAAGAAGGCTGCGGAGTGGATGATACACTCGGGAATGAAGCCTGTTCGCATGACACGCGGGCGGGCCCTTGTCGCCTTCTCGTGCTACATCTACCGCAACGTGCTTGGCGTTCCCGCGTACAACGAGATCGCGATGACGATTCCGGTGATGATGCAGGCACCCTTCAGCCCGCCTGTGTTGCCCCTGGTAAAGAACAACATGAAGGGCTTCGGCTACTATGTGTTCTCGATGCCGGTCACGTCCGAAGAAAACAACATTCGCGGGCATCGAATCTGGGGTCTCCCCAAGGTTGTGCAGGAGATTCGTATTGAAGACCGCGACGAGGACTGCCTCACCACCGCATGTGAGGGCGACACCGGGCAGACCTACTTCGAGCTGCGTGTGCCGAAGACTGGCAGCGCCACACATTTCGATGTGTGTTCTGACATCTATTCCAAACTTGATGGTGAGGTACAGTCCGCGAAGACCTACTTCACCGGCGAGTTTCAGGTGCGCAAACACATGAGCCTGCTCCTGCGCAAGAACGTGCAGCCCGAGCGCACCTACCTCACCCTCAGCGACACGCCCTCAGGCCGCATGCTCAAGAACCTGGAGATCGAGGCGCAGCCGCTGCAGACGCGCTACGCGCACCGCATGAGCAGCTGCTTCGACCTGCCGGATCCGGACTACCGCGCGATGGGTTGAGCCGGAGGCGCCCGGCGCCGCGACGCTATTCGCCGGGCGCTTCGTATACGGTTGTGCTCTGACAACCGGCCCCGCCCGGCGATGACACGTGGATGCGGTCGTGGTCATCGACCAGCAGCTGACTGAACGCTCCATCGATGGTCTGCGACCAGCGCTCACTTCCATCGGCAGCGTCCAGACCGGTGATAACCGTGTCGCCCGTGCCGGGTCTGTACGAGAACACGATGGTTCCATCGGAGAGCGCTCCGAGCGTCCCACCGTTGGTTCCGAGGTTCTCATCTTCGAAGGCTTCGTTCCAGGGCGAGCTGCCGTCGCTAAGGTCGATGGCAACGAGGTTGCCGGTGCTGAACCCCGGCCCCGGTCGGGTCTGCAGAACCGCGATGTCGCCCACCACTTCGACGTCGACCGGCCACGACAGGCGATCAACCGTCACATCTGATATCCAATCTTCGAGAATCGTACCATCGAGATCAACCACACGAAAGTGCGGCTTTCCGTTGTTTGCGTCGGCGTCGTCATCAACGACAGCGGCGACAAGATCGCCGTCGTCATTGAAGGTGCCCTGCATCCAGCCAAAGGCGACAAGCCCGATATCCACAATTTCGGATTGGTTCGCGCCGGTAGCCGGGTCCAGGTTCCATGCCCTGCCACCCTGAATGCCGACCAGCCCGCCCCCCGGCGCGTGGAGCAGGTCGTTCAGGCGGCCCTGGTTCGTAAAGCTGTTGGCCAGATCCTCTTTTTCGAGGCGCCCGACTTCAGCTCCGTCCGAGTCATAAAAGACTGTGTCATTGAGGTCGTCCCCAACTCTCCCTCGTACCGCGAATCCACCGCCGGGGAGCCCCGCGATTTGCAGATGCGGATCATCCTCACCGTCCGGATCGCGCGGATCGAAGGACTGCAGTGTGGCGCCGGTGGTGGGGTCGATCGCGCGAATCTCGTTCTCAGCGACCACCCAAACATCACCGTCGCCGTCAATCACGGCGTGGCGAAAGCTGGAGTCATCGTTTACCGGAAACTCGATGGAATTGTCGTTGGCCTCGTCGTCACGAAATGTGCGCATGAGCTGCGTCACCGTCTCTCCATCGACGCTCACCTCGGCCACGTCGTAGATGTCCAGGCACGACTGGCTGTAGCCGACAATCATGTCGTCGGTGAAGGCGCTTGAGCGCGCGATCCCACGGTAGCCGAACGCGACCGTGAGCGGGTCGCCGCCGCCGCTACCGTCGCTGCTGTCCTGCGTGTCATTGGGCTCGATGGTGTCCGAAGCGTCGTTGTCATCGGCATCGCTGTCATCGTGGCTGTCAGCGCTATCGCCACCGGAATCTACCACGTCGGCGCCGGCATCCCCGGAACCGCTATCCGGGTCATCGGAATCGCATGCCATCGCCTGCAGGGCCAACAACGCAATGCAGATCAGCGTCACGCTGCGTTTCAGCGGGGACTCTGTG
>JAUICO010000173.1 GCA_030427825.1 bacterium
GTGGGTCCGCGTAGGGAAGAGACGCACGGCGTCTCTATGGTCCGCCGGGGGATCACGGAGCGGCGAATGCGCAGCGCGCGGTGCGCCTGCGTGGCGCTGTTCGCGGCTGTTGGAGCCGTTGGCTGCGGCAGCGGCTCGAATGACGGCGCCCAACGGGAAGCCGGCGAGACGCGGGTCGAGGCGTCCGCCGTGGAGCGGGAGGCGGCGCCACCGCAAGCTCAGGCGCCGGACCCTGTGCCGTCCGGCGAAAGAATCGCGGACGGCGCCTCAGCGCAGGGGGACGCCTCTCGGCGTCCCATCGAAGCGATCCCGTTGATCAACGAGTCCCTCGAAGTGTTCGCGCGCGGCGCACGCTCTCATCTGTCGGTGGGCTCAACGATTCGCCTGGAGGAAGAACGAAGCTTCTATCGCTATGGCGGCGAAGAGCTTGCGTGGCGCCGAAGCGGCATCGAAACGGCTCGCATTCTTCGACTTGATGGCGAGACGTGGGTGATCATGGACGAGACCTGCACTCGCATCACCGCCGGGTCTGAAGCCGTGCTGCGCGCCGCGGAGTCCTTCTCACTGCGCGAACAGATGGCCCTCTCTCTGGGCATGGACATCACTGCGGAGGCATGGACGCCGAGCAGCGTGCGGCAGGAGCAGACGGGTGAGATTACGAACGTGCACGCCACCGGCGAGGGGCCGTCGGGCGACGGACGCAGGGATCGGCTATTCGTGACTGTAGATGTGCGTCGCGACAGTGAGGGTCGAGTGCTTCGTTCGCAAGGCGTGACGCGCACGCGGCCCCGCGGGGTACCGCACCGTACCGGGCGTGCGACGCAATGGACCTACGAGGTGACTGATATCGGCGGGCTGCGACGGCTGCGGCTTCCCGAGGTCTGCGAGCCGGCACCGGAAGGCAACGTGGACCACGGGTGGGCGCTGAACCTGCCGATGCTCTCAGAGCCTCAGCTGCAGCTCCGCACTGAGCAGTCGCTGCTTTATCACGCCGAGGGCTCGGTCGTGCAGGCAGCGGGATTCTATGAAGCACTCATCGACGCGCGCAGCCTGGAGCTTGTGCGCCATGACTCGGACGCCTCCGGTCACCTGTATCGCGTCCGCGATGATGAGGGCGCCGAGTGTGAGATTACCATTCGCGGCCGTCGTGAAGGCGGGGTCGCTGTCGGCATTCAGGTTGACTGAGAGATCAGCCGCCGGCCTTCTTTACCGTGTGGCCGTCGGCGCTCAGCGCGGCGACGACATCATCCACCCTGTCGCCCTGAATCACGACGACCCAATCCTTCACGCTGCCGCCGACGCCGCAGCGTTGCTTGAGCTTCTTTGCGATTGCCTTCAGCGCGGCTTCGTCGCCGGGGAGCCCGGTGATCGTCGTCGCCACCTTGCCGCCTCGTCCCTTCTTCTCACGTCGTACCCGCACGATGCCGTCGGATTCCTGCCTTGGCGCGAGCTTTTTCGCGCCGGCGCAACGGCACTGCGCCTGCGGCTTCCTGCAGGTCGAGCAGATGCGCCCGTGTTCGCTGGACCAGACCAGTCGACCGGCGTCGGACTTCTTCTTCATCCGCGGCATTGGACCCTCTCTCGTGTTCGCGGGCGAGGCTAATGCTCGCGTCCGTTGATTGCCAGGGGCTCGGCCGACGGCGCGGACATGGCGAGAATGTGCACGCTGTCGGTTCCGGCCCGTGCCAAGGCCTGCTAAGGGCACTTGCCGCACACAACACTGCAACACGGATCCCAGACATGAGACGCAGTCGCACATGCTTCCTGATCCCCGGTCTCGCGATACTCGCGCTAACGATAGTGACGCAATCGACCGCCTTCGCGCAGACGACGGTCAAGTCAGACAGCGGCAGCTTCGGTGGCTGCGGCATCATCGGCGGCTGCGATGAGAGCTACAGCTGGACATCGACAGTCACCGGTTTGATCCGCCTTCGTGGCGAAGCCGGTGGTTGCAGCGGCTTCGCGTGCAGTACATCGATGCGCTTCAACATCAGCACGCCGGACGGAAGCTCGACCTGCCTGGGAACGAATTCCACCTGCACCACGGGCTATGTGTTCGTGGCGCAGGGCCAGAACGTCAGCATCTGCATGGACAACGAAGCGGGCTGTGGAACGCATAACTGGAGGGCACAGATCCAACAGCAGGTACCGCCGGAGCTGAACGGCTGCGAAAACGTCGGCAGCGGTACCATCACCCGGAACTTCACGCCGGCGACTTCCGGTGTCTACACCTTCAGCATGGACAACGTTGCCGCCGACCTCGTCGAGGTTCGCGTGATTGCGCCGGACGGCAGCACGGTCTGCTCTAAAGGAAACACAACCGCGTTCGCCGAGTGTGTGGGACGTGTCGAGGCAGGGGTAACCTACACGGTGGTGTACGACTCCGACGGGCTGTTGAACAACACCATATGTGCAAACCCGGCGCCTGAAGTCTCCGGATGTCAGCGCGTCGGAGGCGGCACCACCTGGCGGGTGTTCACACCGGCAACGACCGGCGCCTACGTCATGTCCATGGACAACGTCGCCGCGGACCTTGTCGAAGTGACTGTGTACGGACCTGATGGGAGCGAGCTCTGCGCGACCGGAAACAGCATCGCCTATGCGGCGTGCGGATTCGTCGGTGTTGCCGGCGAGACCTACTCCATCGCTTTCGATTCAGACGGTCTGCTGAACAACGACATCTGCGTCGGAGACCCCGCCAACCTCGATCGTTGCGCCGGTGACGGCGGCGGTGGCGGTGGCAACTGGTACACCTTCTCTGCTGCCGAGAACGACCTGCACGTATTCTCCGCAGACAGCGTGGCTGCCGATATCGTGCGCGTCGAAGTCTACGATGGCGTTACCGGAGAGCTGATCTGCGAGGAACAGGCCAGTGGCTATGCAGACTGCTTCGTGTTCACAGAGGCCGGGCAGGAATACCTGGTCTACACAGACTCTGTCGGCGGCCTGCTCGCAGTGGATACCTGCGCGAAACCCGGCGACCCCCTGGGTGATGAGTGCATCAACGACGGCGGAGGCGGCAGCCCGAACTACTACGTCTATGAAGGCACCGCCGAGGGAATCAAACTGTTCCGCGTGGACAGCGTGGCCGCTGACGTCGTTCGCATCGAAGTGTGGGACGCTGCGACAGGCGACGTAATCTGTGAGGACCAGCGAGCGTTTGGATTCGCCGAGTGTTTTGCCTTCATCCAACCCGGCGGTCGCTACTTTGTGTACACCGAATCCGTGGGTGGTCTGCTCGCGGTCGAGACCTGCGTCTCTGATGCGCCGACCCTCGACTTCTCGTGCCAGAATACAGGCGGTGGCGGAACCGGGCGATACTACGAATTCGCCGCGGACACGACCGAGACGCTGGTGTTTCGCTCGCGCAGTGCAGCGGCGGACATCGTCCGTGTTGAGGTCTACGACTCCTACGGTGCGAGGGTGTGCGACGATCAGGGCAGTGGTAGCGCGGCGTGTTTCGTCACGGTTCAGGCCGGCGATATCTACCTGGTGTATGCGGACTCCGTGGGCGGACTTCTGGATGTGGAGACCTGTCCGGAGCGACCGGGTGCGATCACCGACGGGTGCACCGAAGGCGACGGCGGCGGCGCGCCCAGCTTCTATCTCTACACCGCCACTGAAGATGGAATGCGGCGCTTTCAGGCAGACAGCGTCGCTGCCGACATTGTGCGCGTTGAGGTTCGCGATCCGCAGACCGGCGGGACCCTGTGTTCAGCGCAGGGCTCGGCTTTTGCCGAATGCCACATCCCGATCATCGCGGGCACAACCTACTTCGTGTTTACCGACTCTGTGGGTGGGCTGCTGCGGGTTGATACCTGCATCAACGACAACGCCGAGGCATTTACATCCTGCAGTAGCGGCGGCTCGGGCTACTACTCCTTCACTCGACCTGCGGGCGAAGTGTTCTTCGCTGAATTCAGCGGGGGCACCGTAGAAGTGTGGGACGCCGACACCGGGGACCTGCTTTGTTTGGAATCCGGCGGAGGAGCACACAAGTGCACGATGGGGCTCAACGGCGAGACGGACTACTTCGTGTATGCCAGCGGTGCTTCAGACATCTGTTTGAACGAAGTGCCCGTGCTCGGGTACGGAGCTGCCTCATGCCAGCAGGGCCGCCTTGAGAGTGTCGACAACACAGACATTGACCTGCCCGCATTTGTCGCCGGCAGCGGTGTGGATGACGTCTACCGCCTCGCGGACGGATTCACCGGAACCGTCGAGCTGACCCTGGAGTGGCGCTCCGGCAACGCACGAATGCAGGTGGCGCCCTATGACAACCGCGCCGCGTATCTCGGCACGGGCGCGAGCGGAATTGCGGGCGATGGCGCAGCGCAGGCGGCCTCGGACGCGCCCTTCTTCGTGGACGCGGACGATCACATCTATGTTTGGGTTGACGCTGAACGTATGGGGCAGAGCGGGGACTACACTGTGTGTGCACTCGAGAACTCAGTGTGCGGTGATACGGTTATCGACGCGCCCGAGACCTGCGACCTTGGTGGCGGCGACTCGTCCACCTGCGATGCGGATTGCACGGACGCGCAATGCGGCGACGGCTACGTGAACAGCGCAGCCGGGGAAGTATGCGACGACGGAGATCTGAACGGACTCGCGGGGCGATGCACGGTTTTCTGTGACGGCCTGTACAACCCGACCTGCGGCGATGGCATTCGAAACCCCGGTGAGGGCTGCGATGACGGCGGCTTGGACGCCGGTGACGGTTGTGCCGCAGACTGCAGCGTGGAGGAGGGCTGGCGTTGCGCTACGCCTGAGCCGCTGCGCCCGTCCATCTGTAACGTCGTGTGTGGTGACGGGATCGTACTCGAGGACGAAGAATGCGACGATGACAACCTGCTTGAGCTGGACGGTTGCGATGACCAATGTCGCGTCGAGGACGGTTGGGAGTGCCTCAACGACGACTGCACAGAGCTGGGGACAATCTGCGGCGACGGCTTGATTCGCGGAGATGAATTCTGCGACGACGGCAACGAAGCAGACGGCGATGGATGCTCGTCGGAGTGTACCGTGGAACCGGGCTGGAACTGCGCAGGGGAGCCCAGCGAGTGTGAGCCGGGAGAAGCCTTCTGCGGCGACGGGTTCCTTGCCGACGGTGAAGCCTGCGACGACGCAAACAGCGAGGGTGGTGACGGCTGTTCGCCGGGTTGCACGGTGGAGTCAGGATGGGAGTGTTCGAACGACGGCGGTGTGACGGTGTGCACACAAATCGATACCGATGGTGACGGGCTCACTGACCTGGATGAAGGCGTTTGGAATACGGACCCCAGAAACCCGGACACGGACGGCGACGGCATTCTTGACGGCATCGAAGTGCATGGCGAGACCGGCACGGACCCGACCGACCCCGATACGGACAACGACCGATATTGCGATGGCAACGCGTCAATCGAGGGTGTGTGTGCCAGTGGCGAGGACACGAACGAGAACGGTGTTATCGATCGTGGCGAGACGGACCCGACCGACCCGCTGGATCCGGGCAAGGGAGTCTACGTCACCGGTGGCTCGATGTTTGGTTGCGCCAGTGCGGGGGCTCTGCGCTCGTCGGGCATGACGGTCTTCGCACTCGTCGCGCTGGGGCTCGCGGCAGGCGGCCGCCGTCGCCGCGACTGACGCATCGTGCTGCGGGCGTGTGGTGCATTGTATGGCGCACGTCCGGATGTCATCTTGCAGCGCGTGCGGCCACGGGCACAGGGCTCCTTCGCTGCCATACACGCAGGCCTCGCCCTATCGGGGCGTCAGCGCCGCCAGCATGCGCACGTAACCGAGGCACTGCTCGTGGAGGCTCTTGAAGCCTGCCGAGACGCGCAGGGTGCGTTCGTTCATGTAGATGC
>JAUICO010000034.1 GCA_030427825.1 bacterium
CGGCAGCGGTGGCGCCGGTGCCGGCGGCAGTATTGGCGTATTGGTACACGTCTCAGACGACGTCCGCGTCCTGCGAAACTCGATCACCGTGGGCAACGCGGCAGACGGCGGCGGCGGGTCGCACGGTCAGCTCGGCGGCAACGGCGGCAACGGCGGCAACGGCGGCCCGGCCGGCATCGTCGGCGGACTCCCCGGCGGCGACGGCGGCGACGGTGGGGACGGCGGCGACGGTGCGGGCGCTGCCGGCGGCGGCGGCGGTATCGCGACAGGGATTCTTGTCTCGGGTGCCAATTCTGTGGTCACTCGCGACAACAACACCTTCCAAATCGGAGCGGACTCCGAGGGAAGCGGCGGCGCAGGCGGCGACGGCGCAGGCAGCGCGCCCGACGGCGCGAACGGCCTCTCCGGACTCCGCCGCACCTGCTACGACATGAACATCAGCGGCATCTGCCCCTGAGGAGAGCGACGTCCGGCCGGCCCCCCGGGCAACTCCACTCCGACCGAAATCGGGCTGCCCTACCCGGCATGCAGCCGCAGCTTTACGACGGACGGTGAGCCAGGATCTGCACGCGCTTCGAGCCGACTCGAAGGTCACTGCAGATATCCCACCGCAGGCCGGTCGCCTCCGCAAAGCTCGGCGATGAATTCAGAACCACAACTTCGCCGAAACGTCCGGCCTCGCCAACCATCGCGCCAAAGCGGCGGTACAGCCCACGCCCGCCCTCGCGAAGCCGGCCGCCCCAGGGAAGGTTCGTCACCACGGCAGCACCGCGGGGCACCCGCTCGCAAAACTCCAGGAAGTCACAGCGATCGGCCGTAAATGTCGCCCCTATCGCTGCGGCGTTCGCTGTGAGGTTCTGCGCTGCGGCGCGAAGCGCCGATTCAGCGACGTCGCAGCCGTAGAGAGGCAGGGGCACGTCGGCCGCAGACGCCTCGCTGCGAACGCCGGCCGCGAGCAGCTCCCGGTAGGCGACGTCGTCATGCGTCGGCCATCGTTCGAACGCGAAGCGGCGCGGCAACGCAGGAAAGTGATAGCGAAGCGCCGTCTCAAGCAGCATCGTACCACCACCCATGAACGGGTCCCACACCGCCTCCGGTCGCTCCTTCAGGCCCAGCCGGACAACCGCCGCCGCAAGCGTCTCTCGCGCGGGAGCACGCACGGTTCCCTTACGAAACCCGCGCTTGAAGAGCTCGCGGCCACCGGCTTCGATCGAAAACTGCGCCACGTTGCGTACGATGCGTACGTGAAGATCCGCGGCGTCGCGTGTCGGAGCGGTCGGGGGCCCCTCCTCGGGAGAGTCGGAGGCCGCACGCCCAACGAGTGCCTGTTGTAGACGCTCTTCGATGGCACCCGTGTGAAAGAGTGAGCTGCGGTGCGCAGCCACATGCACCCGGGGCACCTGACGTCGATCCAACCACGGTGAGAGGTTCACTTTCTTCAGCGCGCCAAGCAGCTCGTCAAAGTTGTGTGCCGGCGCCGAGCCAATTCGCACCCGTAGCGATTCGGCGAGGCGAAGTCCGTGTGCGAGACGCCAGAGCTCGTCGCGGCTGACGCGCAGCTCAACGCCTCCCCGCGCTCTCGTACGCTTCTTTGATGCGCCCCATTCATCGAGCTCTGCGTCGAGGGCAAACTCAAGCCGTGGGCGGACGCCAATGAATAGCAGGTACGATGTAGCTGACATGGGCGGGCCCTTTTCGACGGGTGAAAGCGCTTTACACCGGCAGCCTGTTCAGGCCAGGATCCGCCGCTCAATGCCTCTTACGGAGATTGGCCATGAAGCGCATCTGGATCCTTACCGCAATCGCAGCGACTGTCGTCGCGAGCGCGTGCTCAAAGTCCGCGGACACCGCGGGCGAAGAAGACAACACTGTAGAAAGCGCCGTCGAGAGCGGCGAAGAAGCAGCCGCCGAGGCGCCGCCGGCCACGGCCGACGAGCCCACACCCACCGCGGCCTCACCGGTGACAACCGACATCATGAACCGCGAGCCAGTCGCTCAGCGCACCATGGTTCAGCACGTCCTCATCTCCTGGTCCGACAAAGCGCCGGTCTACGCCGGACGCGGTGGTCAGGACCCGCGCGGCGCCGCGCGCAGCGCTGAAGAAGCGAATGGCCTCGCAGCCTTCATTCTGGCCCAGGCGCGTGGTGGTCGAGACTTCGTAGCGATGATGCGCGAGTTTTCCGAAGACCCGGGCAGCGCGCGCACAGGACGTGCCTACGAGGTAACACCGCAGGCCGGCCTGGTGCCGCCATTCAAGGCGCTCGGAATGCGACTGAACGTGAGCGAAATCGGCGTCTGCGAGACCGACTTCGGGTTCCACATCATCAAACGGACGGAGTAGCCGTACCGGGCTCTCGCCACCAGCTGAGCAGCGCCACGTCCAGCTCAGCGCGCGCGGAGCTGCCTGCGGGCGTGCCCTCACAGCGCAGAGCCGCTGCGCGTACATCCGACGGTGGCGGCCAGAGCATCGGCAGACGTCGCAGATGCACGATCTTCACCTGCGGGAACACCGTTCGTCGCTCGGCGAACAGCGCTCGATACACGCCGGACACTGCCTCGCTGTTGAGCAGCGCCGCCAGGACGCGCAGGTTTTCAGCCGCGCCACGACGGCCTTTCCATCGCATGATGTGAACGCTGTTGAGCGCCACGCGATCGTCATCCGTGTAGGCTACGACGAGCCGAGACGCCGTCTGCCGACTGTAGAGCCTGGGACCCGCGAAGAGCTCGGCGCTACGCAGCGACGTACCCCCGCGCCGCCACTCTTTGCGCACCGCCGCCGGATCCCGCTCGATCCACGAACGAGAGGGTCCGATCCCTTCCGGGCGCAGGTCGCGGCCTTCCACGAGCAAGGACGGCTGACCCATGCCCAATGAGCTTTCCCTGATCAGCGCCCGCCTCGCTGCGCGTGATCCCGGGTTCACCCCATCGTGAATCGAAACCAGGTCGCCCAGAACCGCCGACCCTCTTGCGAGCTTCCAGGCAAGCTCTGACCACTCGCCACGGCCCGCAAAGATGCCGCCAACCAGGGACAGGTCCTCGTCGCTGAGCCGCCACCAGTCTGCCGGGTTCCCCCAGTCGTCAGCACTCAACCCGGCCACGAATTCCACATCGCAGCCACGAGTCGCTGCGGAGTCGATCGCGGACTCTCCGCGACGGCGAGCGACGAGGAGTGAGGGGCGAACGACGCGATCCTCGAACAGGTTGTCGCCGAGCTCGGCGACGACGACGACATCACACAGACGCCGAAGCTCATCGCGCAGGGACGCGTAACTCGGAGCGGTCAGCAACGCGTCCGGGATCACAAAGCCACAGATTTCTCCGCTGCGCATCAGGTCGCGGACGACACGGGCTACAAAGGCGACAGCCGGGTTTACGCGCCCGCTCCCCCACCGTGCCGCCACTCGCTGAACGCGGTCGAGATCGAGTTTGCTACGCTGTGATACGCGCGCGTAACCGGAGACCCAGGGAGGGTTGCAGACGAAGAGCAGCTCGCCCGTGCGACCCGGTGGACGGGGAGTGCTCAGCCCGTCGGCGACCTCTACGGAGACACCGAATGCGCCTGCGATCGCTGACACTGCCGGGTCGATGTCGATTCCGTACAGCTCGAATCGGTCCGACAGGGGACGAAGAAGGCGACCGGAGCCGGCCGCCGGATCGAAGGCTACGCGCCCTCGATCATACTCCGGGCCGAAACGCCGTCGCATCAGCTCGGCCAGCGCGTCGGCGACCCGCGTGGGCGTCAGCACCAGGCCCTTCGGGTCTCGGCGGCGGCGGCCGCGGATTCGCTGCAGCTCAGCTATCAACGCATCTTCAGCCGCATCGTCGAAGCGGCCTGCGGTAGCGAGCTCGTGGGCGAGTTCAGCGACCGCCGACGCGATCCCGGCGTCGCCTCCGCCCGATGTGAGAAAGCGTTCTCGAAGCGCTGCGGACACGTCGACTCTCACCAGCCTCTCACTCCGGCGTCGGGGCGCTGCTCTCGCCCACATTCGGCGGCGCGCTCTCTTCCTTCTTCGCCGGCGGGTTCGGCGCCGGGGGCGCAACAACGGTCTCCTGACGACGTACGGGTGCCGCCAACTCTACGCCCGTCTCCGCCAACGCATCCAGGACACCCAGATGGACCGCCTCGCGAATCTCAACGTAGCGGGTCCAGTCGTCGCTGTCGGTGAAATACTGCACGAGGATCTCGAGGGCTCCGTCGGCAAGCTGAGCAAGGCGAACCTCAAAGTTATCCTGTTGGACGCCGGCCTGGGCGACGAGGACACGTCGAATCGCGGCCAGGGCAGCTCGGACTCTCGCGGTGTCGGTCCGATAGGAGACCTGCAGGCCGTACTTCACGCGACGCTGCTGTCGTCGCGAGAAGTTCTCGATGGCGCTGCCCGCAAGCATCGCGTTCGGGACAGAGACGATCGTCTTTTCAAAGGTCCGGACTTTCGTTGACCGAAATCCTACCTCTTCAACCACGCCCTCGACGTTTGGCGTCTTGATGATGTCACCGACATCGAAGGGGTTGTCCGTATAGATCATGAGAGTGCCGAACCAGTTCGCGAAAGTCTGCTCTGCTGCGAGCGCAACGGCCAGCGCCCCGAGACCGAATGCGCCCAACACGGCCGCCGCATTAAACCCGAACTCCTGCATGACGATGACGGCTGTTACAGCCACGATGACACCCTTGAGGCACTGACTCAGCAGGGCAGCGACCCGGTCGTCGAACTCGGAAGAGGTCTTTCCGGCGGCGACCGCGAGACCCTGTGTCACGATCTTGGATGACCTCGTCAGCGCCGCGGCGATCAGCACGATCACCGAGATGCGGTACGCGAGCGCGAGGGCGCTGAGCAGCCCCGCAGGGAGCACCAACAGGCGCGCAGCAAGCCACACCCCGGTGAACACGATGAAGAGCGCCACTGATGGACGCAGCGCCGTGACCAGCGTGTCATCGACAGTGGTTTCGGTTCCCTCCGCGCGACGCGCCAACCGTCGCAGTATCGGCTGGACGATGAGCGCCCGGAGAATCAGTGCGGTCAGAACCACGGCCGCCGCCGCGATAAATCGCCACACCGGGGTTCCGAGGAAGGGCTGCAGGAGCCACTCGGGACAGTAGCCGAAGAGCGACTCCATCGTCGTCGAAAACCAGGTGTCGTCGCCAAGAGAGGTCGGCGCGGCGTGCGGCTCAGATGCGATCGCCGTCGCTGCTACCGGTGCGGCGACGACGACCCCAAGCGCCGCAGCGCTACGCCGCACGCGTCTGCTGCGTTCCGTCACGTTCCGGGTCCTGTGTACGTTGAATCAGGGCGCCGGTCGCGGCCCGCGATGCAGATCGAGGCATGCCCACTCACAGCGACTCCTCGGCGGCATCCAGTTCACGCATTCGACGCTCAAAGTCGGCCTCACTCAAGGGCGCCTTCTCGGCGGCAGCCGGTCGCGCGCTGTGCGCGGAAGCGGGCTTCGCAGCAGCCCGAGGCGCCGCAGCGGTTGCGGCCCCTGCACCGGCGGCCGAACGCTTCTTGCGAAGGCGCACAACCATGTAGGCGATGAACAGCGCTGCGACGACGCCGATCCCAATGTAGGTCTCCGTCGGGTGTTCGCGGCTCCAGGTGTACACCTGAAAGGCGCCCACGACGGTCAGTACCCACTGAATTCCCCACAAACCCAGTTTTGTCTTCCGCCACCAGCTCGGTGGTTTCCTGTCCTTCTTCGTCACGTCGTTTCTCCCGTTGGCGCCGAACTCCGTCGGCGGCTGAGCGAGCATAGTGCAGGTTCGGGTCCCTGCGGAACCCCGATGACCTCATTGTCTGCGCCTGATCGGAGCGCAGGCAATGTGAGCGCCGTTGCAACACGGCTCCGCATGCATCACATTCCACTATGCACTGCGTCGGACGACTCGCGCCCAGCCCTACCGGGAACCTGCACCTCGGGAACCTAAGCACCTATGCCCTCGCGTGGGCGGCCGCGAGGCGTGTCGGTGGGCGACTTGTGTACCGCGTTGAAGATCTGGACCCGCCGAGGACGATTCCGGAACAGATCAAACAACAAGCGGAGGACCTGCGCTGGCTGGGGCTCGATTGGGACGCCGGCTACGGCACCGGTGGAGACGACGAGCGCTTCATGCAGTCCCAGCGTACCGCGATCTACGAGGCTGCGCTCGCCGAGCTGCGCGAACGGGATCTTGTCTATCCCTGCACCTGTTCCCGCCGCGAGATCGCAGACCTGCTGTCGGCCCCTCATGCGGAGTTCGATCCCGCGCTGCGCTATCCGGGGACGTGCGCACGTCGACAGCCGGTCTGCGAGAGCGCGGCGGCCGCGATTCGATTTCGCGCCCACGGCGTCATCGAGTTTGAGGACGCGCTCTGCCCTCCCGTCGTCTGTCGACTGGACGACAACCCGGGAGACTTCGTGGTTCGCCGCAAAGACGGACTCTTTGCATATCAGCTGGCGGTGGTTGCGGACGACATCGAAATGGGGGTCACGCAGGTGGTTCGTGGCCGCGATCTCCTGGACTCTACGCCGCGGCAGCACGCCCTTTTTGATGCGCTGGGGGCTCCGCGCCCGGACACCCTTCACACGCCTCTCGTCGTCGACAGTTCCGGGCAGAGGCTGGCGAAACGAGACGGCTCTCACGGCGTCCCGGGCCTTCGCGATGCCGGCTGGACACCAGCGCTGCTGCGCGGCGCGCTGATGGTTCTGTGGGGATGGCGGGATCAGCTCCAGGCCGCCGAGATGGACTCTCTGCTCAGCGAATGGGACACAGAACCACTGCAGCGTCCGGAGATCCGCGTTCCAGCTGCCTTCTTCGCCTCCCCGGAGCGTTTTTCGCGTGCCGCAGGCTCGCTGTAGGCAACGAAGCGCCGCGGAGACGCCTGCGGCGCTTCGGCCGCGCGTCGCGGCGGCGTATCGTAGGTGGACAGTCCCCTCCAAGCGCGCTAGCCTGCGATCTTTTTGGCCGTCGTGCGGCGTTCGAGGAATCACCTGCTGCCGCGCCGATTCTGCTTCTTCGCTGACACGGCGAACCCAAAACTCTCCGAGGAACCCATGGCAAAGTGCCGATTGGCAGTGCTGCAATACGAACGATATAACGAGCACTTCGTCCCGATCATTACGCGCGCCCGCAAGAAAGGCGGCGCCGCGGCGGTCGAAGAACTGCGCGCGTTCCTGACCGGTATCAAGGACCGCGACAAGCGCGATGAGGCCATGAACCAGGTCGATCGAATCGACAGCGCGGTACAGGGAAATCGCTGGCACGAAGCCGCCGCCGGCATGGTGATGGACGCTTCCTGCACCGAAGACATCAAGGAGTTTGACGACTTTTCAGGAAGCCTCGATACCTGGGCCGATTTTCTCTACGACTGGGACCCGGAGAACGCAGAAGCGATCTGCAACTTCTTCGGGTTTCTGTCGGACTATACCGTCGCCTGGGCATCGCCGTCCGACACCTGGCGTGCCGCCGTGCCCCCAGAGCAGCTGACAGCTGCGGCGACCGCGATGGGCGCTCTGACGCCCCGACAGCTGCAGAAGATGCTCAGCTCCGCGGAAGATGGCGACGTGTTCTCTGACGAAGAGGCCGAAGACCTTGCAAACTGGTGGGGAGAGTTCCGCTCAACGGTGCGGCTCGCGCGCCGTCAGGAGGAAGGCCTGCTCGTCGCCATCGTCGACGAGTAACGTCACCCCGTCATTGTCGGGCGCCTCAGGGCCCCGGCAGACTCTGCGCCTGAGCGCTCAGGGGCCGAAAGTGATGTCGTAGGGAAAGCTCTCCGCCTCCCCGTAGCTGCCGACGTAGACTTCCCAGACACCCGGGCTGAGGTTGACGTCCAGCCCCGGGTTCAGGCCGTCGAAGTCGTCGTTGCACAGCTCCTCTCCCGATGGCCCGCGCATGTACAGGATCGGGTCGGCGTCGCTCTGTACCCGAACTTCTCCCCATTGTTGTTGCGAAACGATCGCGACGTGCGAGGGTCGATCGGCGACCCACCCGTAGCAGTCCGGCGTCATTGACGAGAGATCGACGTCGGCGCGATCAACGACGCCGCGGCGCACCTGCGGCGTGCCGGTCAGCCAGACCACCGTCGAGACATCCGGGGGCGCTTCTCCAAAGTGAAAATCGGCGCGAACCTCGAAGCCCGGAGTCGGGTGATCAGGGGACACAAATACACGATAACGACCGGCGCTCATCGGCAGCGGCACCGTAATCTCGGTCGCGCCATAGAACATGTACAAGCACTCATCCGACCCGTTGCTTTCGATCCCTATTCGCATGGGAACGTTCGAGCGGAGCACCGCATTCGCCACCAGATTTCCGAGCACCTGAAACTCCGCTACAGAGAAGGTGGCCTCGCCCTGACAGGTGCCGCGGGGCGGCGAAGCCAGCGGCTCCGGCGCTGCCGACTCCACCACTTCAAACGCTGCAACGCCGGTAAACCCGGGATCGACGAAATAGGCCTCGCTGCCCCGGCGAGCGTGCTCGTCAATGGCAACCCTCATCTCACCGCTCTCTGCAAAGGCAGGCTCAGCACCTTCGATGCCGGCAGCACAGAGGCTCGTCGCCAGGGCCGAGAGTCGGTCAAAGCGATCAGAAGTCGCGTCCGGCGTTCGTTCCGGGCGTTCGTCCTTCAGAGCACCTACAGCACACGCATCCGTAGAGGTTCGCGCGATGGCGCGGTCAAGCCACGCGGTGGCACGGGCCCGGGTTACGGCTGCAGCTGCGAGCGCGTCGTCGTCGATGAGGGTCACCGGATCGACGGCACCTTGAATGTGCGGCCGCCCCGCGCATGCGCAGACGACGAGGCAGCACAGTGCCGGCAATCCGCGTGCGATTGTACCGGAGATCACGAGGCCTCGGGCAGCCGAGCAGGTTCGGCGCTGAACATGCGGTCTACGGCAACCGGCGCCGCAATCTCGCCGCGAAGGACCCCGGCCAGCGCACCAACCATTGGCAGCCACAGCCCATTGTCCTGCGCGTAGTCATCCAAATGCAGGACCACATCCACTGCCTTCACCTCTACGGGTACATCGGCTGTAAGCACGGCACCGGTGCCCCTGGCGACCATGTCTCTGCCGAAGGAGTAGTTTGCTTCGCCACGGCGCAGCGCATCTACGATACGGGCCGCACCGGCGAGCCCGTATACCGTTTCGCGGGCGGCACCGAAATGCTGCGCCACACACGCGATCTCGTCGAGCCCGAAGGTTGTCAGCGATGAGTGTGTGGATCCGCCGATCTCAAGCCCGTCGGCGAGGCCAACCGCGAGCAGTACCACCTGGTGCAGCGCTGCGGCGAGCTCGACACCACGGATGTCACTCGATGTGTGCACAACAAATCCGTTGCCGGTGAGCGCCCGGGCCGCGGCGGCGGACACGCCCGGAAAGTCGCTGGCTGCGACGGCCGTGTTTGGTCGCCCCGCGGCCAGGTCGCTCATGTGGGCAGGCCCTGCGATGACCCCTATCTGTTTCACACAGGAGTGTCGGGCGATCAAATCCGAGCTCCGAGCCAGCTCTCGGCCGTACAGGTTGTGAATGGCGTGGACCACATAGTGTGCCCCGTCCAGGGCGCTGCCGACGGCGGCCACAAGGCGCTCGACATAGCCGTCGCTGATGGTCAGCATCACCAGTCGACATTGCTGTGCCATCTCGACCGGGTCCAGGGTCACCGTGACACGCGGGTGCAGCTTCTTAATCTCCGGCACAACGGACTTCAGACGCCGCTCTTTCTGCAGCTGAGCGGCTCGCTGTGCGATCGATGTGAGAAGAATAACATCTGCGCCCAGGCCGGCGATGTGATGAGCGATCGTAATCCCGTTTCGGCCTGCGCCTACGACGCCGACCTTCGGGCGAAAGGATGACGGCATCAGTAGCCTCCGGGAGTTTCTTTGAGGCGACGCTCCAGGTCGTAGCCCCGAAGTCGGTTAGAATAGAAGAAGAGAAGGCGGAGGTCGTGCATACGAACGTGCTCTCCGTCCGACGCCAGCACCGCCTTTGTGTGGTGGCGCCCGAATGCGTCCAGCGCGTCCGTGACCATCTCATGGGCCTGCAGCCGCTCGGCGCTTCGACTCAAACGCAGCGCGCCTCGCTCGGCGTCTCGGCGCACAATCCGCATTACTCGTTTGGTCTCACCGTCTGCGATGTAGCGGTGAATCGTATCCCCCCGCGCAAACTGCAGGAGGCGATCGACGCTCCAATTCGGGTGCTGCCGCCGTGCGTGTTCAAACAGGGCGAGGGACACAATGTGCAGGGGATAGATTACGTTGTTTTCCTGCATCGCCGAGACGAGCTTTCGCCCCAGGCCTCGGGTGTAGGCGAAGTCGCGCTGCCGGTCGGCTACCGGGACCCCGTCGTTCCAGAGGTAGCGTTCGATGTCGATCTTGCGACCCTGCTCGTCGATCGACGCTCCGTCGTGATCGACCGAGTTGCCGAAGACGTCCATCGGCGATCCGATCCGAACGGTCACGAAGTCATCAAGATTCATCATGTTCTTGAGGTAGCCGACCACACGTCGCACGTCTGAGAACTCATCCGTGGGGATGATCGAGCGGCGCCGCTCGCGACTCTTGAGGAAGTCGTCGACCAGAGTCTCTGCCTCGAGGATCAACGTGTAGTTCATCGTAACGGGGACGACGAAGAGCGGACGGCTCCGGCCTTCGATCATCGTCCGAACCTGAGCGTTCAGAGCCGTCCCAAGCAGCCCGAGTTTCAAATCTGTTTGGATGGTGTTGCTGCGCGAGCGCCCTGCCGCGGGGAAGAAAGAGCTGTGGAAACCGTGCTCCAACAGGACCTGCGAGTAGGCCTTCAGCGTCTCGGTGTAGAGTCGATGTTTGCGCGAACGGTCGACCCTGTAGGCCCCGGTATTCGCCATCACGAAGCCGGTCGCATAGTTGTGGTAGAGGTGGCTGTCGGCCCCGTGAATCACCGGTGGCAGACCCGCTGCATGCATGGCCCAGCCGAGCACGAAGGCGTCGAGTCGGCTCGAATGCGTGGACGCGTAAACCAGGGTGCCTCGCTCGGCGAGACGCCGAACCTTACCCACTTCGCCTTCGACGCTGACTCGGGAAGAGAAGGCTTCGTGGGACGGCGAGAGTGACAACAGGTCGCCGCGCGCATCCGGTGAGAAGAGCACGCCGATGGTCGCAGGGAGCAGAGATGTCGCCAGGTTGTGTACCCGCGCTCGATAGTGGCCCTGCACGTCGGCTACGTACTCGGTAACGACTCGCTCGATGACCTCAGCGTGTTCCTCGGGAGTAGCTCGTTGGATATTCCGGACGATTTCACGCCAGCGCTGCTGCTTGTGCTGACGGGACGAGAGCGGAATCTGTGCACCATCCAGCTCGCGCAGCTCAACAAAGGCGGCCTCATTCAGCAGCTCACCCAGCTGGGCGTCGGAGTCATTCCAGGACTCCTGAACCAGCATCCGTGTGACGCGCTCAATCACCTCTGCGTTGATCGATGCCCTCTCGCGAGAAAAACGATCCATCGGTGTTGCTGCCTTCGAAGCTCCCATTCGCACATCCTCCACGACGCTGGTCGGCACAACCACCGGGGTACCGCGCGGCGTAGTCCAACCCGGCGGGCACCGTCAATCTGAGGCCGCCGACGTACGCTCCGATACTGCGGCAACCCGCCGCCGCGCGGAGCTCAGGCGAGTTCGCACCGTAAGGCCGCGTCCGACGCGATCGTCGGCGCCGGTCGCACATGCCGAGGCGCCTCAGCGACGAATCATGCGGACGATGTCGCCGGTGATGTTCTTCTGCATCGCCTCGTTCGTCCCGCCGCCGATGCTGAGCAGGATGGCATCTCGGAGCAGGCGCTCCATCTTGTACTCACGGGTGTACCCGTAGCCGCCGAGGGTTTGAATCGCGTTGCGGGCGACCTCCTCAGCGGTGGTTGTCGCGACAAGCTTCGCCGCAGCGGCACCAAGAGAATTGCGCGTATCGGCTGAGGTGCTCTTCGCCGCCTGATAGGTCAGGGCTCGGGCCGCCTCGGTCTTCGCGTAGGCTTCGCCGATAAAGCGTTGAATCTGGCCGAAGGCGGACAGCGGCTTTCCGAAGGCGCGGCGTTCGTTGATGGCGTAGTCGGACATGACTTCGGTCGCCTGCATGGCGATACCGACGCTCTGGGCAGCCAGCGTCAGCCGCTCGATCTCAAGGTTGCGCATCATCCCGACGAGGGCTCCGCCTTCGACGCCCAGCAGATTCTCCCGCGGGATATAGACGTTGTCGAAGATCAGCTGGGCTGTGGGCGATTGACGCATCCCCATCTTCGCCTCTTTGCGCCCCACTGAGAAACCCTCCCACGAGCTCTCTACAATGAATGAGGACAGAGAACGGCCGTCCGGGTCCTCGTTCTTCGCGTACACGAGGAAGACGTCGCCCAGGGTGGAGTTGGTAATCCACTGCTTTGTGCCGTTGAGGCGCCAGCCATCCCCGTCGGGGCGAACCGTGGTCCGCATGCCCAGCACGTCGGTACCTGCGCCCGGCTCCGACATCGCCATGCCCGCGAGCCAGGTCCCATCGGTGACCTTCTTCAGGTATCGCTCGCGCTGATCGGCGTTGCTCGAGTTGAAGAAGTTGTTCACGAAGAGCACTTCGTGCGCGAGGTACGAGAGCGTGTACGCAGGATCGAAGCGGCTCAGTTCTTCGTGGATGATCACCGCGGCGGTCGCGTCCATTCCGAGACCGCCGGCCTCTTCGGGGACCGTCACACCGAAAATCCCGAGTTCCTGCGCCATGCGGCGGAAGAGGCCGATATTGAACTCCTCAACGGCGTCGTGTTCGTCCGCCTGCTCGTCCAGGTTCGCCAACGCCCAACGAGCGACGCTCTCACGCAGCGCAGCGTGCTCTTCGCTGGGGTTGTAGAGAGGGCCCTTTGACCAGAAGTTCATCGCCATATCTGCTCCTGAGTTGCGCAGCCGATCGGCCACAAATCGACGCCGCACGCAAGGGCCCAGCCATGAACGCGCCCCCCATTTTCTCGTGGAACACCGTTTGACACATCCGCAAGAAACAAGCACAGCGGAGCCTTCCATTCGATCCACCCCAGACTGCACAGGGACCGACCGTGATTCGATCGTTGATTTCCATGGCCGCACTGGCCTCCGTACTTTCTCTCATCGGATGCGCCGAGGGCACCATTGACGATGCCGACACCGGCGGCGGAAACACCTGCGGCAACGGCGCCATCGACACCGGCGAAGCCTGCGACGGCACGCTGCTCGGCGGCGCGACCTGCCTCGCAGAAGGCTTCGACGGCGGCGCTCTCAGCTGCACCGCCAGCTGCCGACTTGACACCTCGCAGTGCACGACCATGACAGAGGAGTGCGGCGACGGCGTCGTCAACGGGACCGACGCCTGCGACGGCGGCGATCTTGCCGGCGAAACCTGTGAGACGCAGGGCTTCGACGGCGGCACCCTGGCATGTTTCGGCACCTGCACATTCAACACATCCGGATGCACGACGGACGTAAACTCGATCTGCGGTGATGGTACGGTCGAAGGCGTCGAGGAATGCGACGACAACAACGATGCGACCGAGGTCTGCGACTACGGTCAGACGTCCTGTACCGTATGTGCGGCGGGCTGCGTTGAAGAGGACGGCGCCACCTCGTTCTGCGGCGACGACTTCACCGACACGGATGCCGGCGAAGGCTGCGACGACGGAAACACCGTGACCGAAGAATGCGCCTACGGCGAAGAGTCCTGCACCGTCTGCAACGACTCCTGCGCTGAAGTCGCAGGCGCCACCTCGTTCTGCGGTGACTCCGTCGCTGACGGCTTCAACGGCGAAGAGTGCGACGACGGCAACGACGTCGATGATGACTCCTGTAGCAACACCTGCACGGTTGTCGGTGCCACGGACTGCGGCAACAACACCGTCGATGACGGCGAAGACTGCGATGATGGCAACCGCATCACCGAAGAATGCGCCTACGGCGAGACCTCATGCGACGTCTGCGACTCCACCTGTTCGACGATCGCAGGCGCCACCTCTTTCTGTGGCGATGAAGTAATCCACGTCAACAACGGCGAAGACTGCGATCTCGGTACCGGAAACACGAACGAATGCGACTACGGTGTGACCACGTGTACGGTGTGTCTGCCCGGCTGCACTGAGGGCCCCGGCTCCACGTCCTTCTGCGGCGACGGCAGCATCGACAGCGCCAACGGCGAGGCCTGCGACGACACCAACACCGATCCCGGCGACGGCTGCGACGCAAACTGCCAGATTGAAGGCAGCACCGGGGACGAGGTTGAGCCCAACAACTCCATCGGCGAAGCCCAGGTGCTGACAGAAGGCGACTACACCGGCTTCAACGTAGAAGACGGCGACGACGACTTCCTCTCGACGACCGTGTGTGACGGTGGCCTCCTCATCGTGACGGTGACCTTCGACGAAACCGCAGCCGACGTCGATCTTCGCCTCAGCGACACCTCGAACGGCGAGCTCGACACATCGGGCACAAGCGGCGGAACCGAAACCGTAAGCTGGTTGAATGAGACAGGCTCCGAGGCCGCCGCGGTCACGCAGGTGTTCGTCTACACGGGCACCGGCGGCACGCCCGGCGCCGATGCAGACTACGATGTCAGCGTCGAGATACGCGGATGCGATGGCGACGACATCTTCGAGGACAACGACGGCGTCTTCGATGGTCCCTTCTTCGAAGGCGAGCAGAACGTCAGCATCGACAACCTGGTTGCTGCGGACGACGACTACTTTACCTTCCTGCTCTGCGCCGGCGGCAGCGTCTCCGCGACAGCGTCCTTCGCGCACAGCGATGGCGACATCAACCTCGAGCTCGTTGAGGTGACCATCACCTCGACGGAGCCATTCACATTCACCAGCGCGGTCGTTGAGACATCCACCTCGATGGATGACAACGAGACAGTCACGCATACGAACAACAGCGTTGGCCTCGCGTTCTACGACGTTCACGTCATCGCGCCGGCCGGCGGCTCGGCACCCTACACGCTGGCGTGGACACTGACCGGCTGCGATGCAGCGGCCGAGACCGGTGACAGCTGCCTGCTCGATTCGGAGTGCATCAGCGACAACGCCGACGGAATCTGCCTTGAGAACGACGGCCTCTTCCCGAACGGGTACTGCTCGCAGTTCTGCGACACCGCCGGCGGCACCGGCGTTGCGGCCGGCTGCAACGCCGGCGACGTGTGTGAGTTCATCGGCGGCACGACGAACATCTGCTTCAAGAGCTGCACAGCCGATACCGACTGCCGTGACTCTGAAGGCTACGAGTGCGACCAGTTCGACGTCTGCTACCCTGCAGCGCAGTAAGGTAGACTCGAAGCTCCGGATGGGCCGAGCAGCCGGTACGGAGCTCGGCCCGCTTTCGTTTTTGCCGCGGAGAATACCCTGAGTGCACTCGCCGACATTCTGAATCGCAACGAAAGTCTCGACGCAGACAGCGCATTTGAGGCTTTCGTAGAGTGGTCCACTGCGCAGGGCCTGGAGCTCTACGACGCCCAGGAAGAGGGAATCCTTGAGCTCGCCGGTGGGAACCACGTCATCCTGAACACGCCCACAGGCTCCGGAAAGTCGCTGGTCGCGTCCGCCTTCCATCTCTTCGCCTGCGCGGAGGGACGACGCTCGTATTACACCTCGCCGATCAAGGCGCTGGTCAGCGAAAAGTTCTTCGCACTTTGCGAGATGTTCGGCGCCGAGCGGGTCGGCATGGTGACCGGCGATGCGTCGATCAACGCCGACGCGCCGATCATCTGCTGTACCGCAGAGATTCTCGCGAACATGGCCCTGCGGCGCGGCGCGGACTGCGGCGCAGACTGCGTCGTGATGGACGAGTTCCACTACTACAGCGATCGCGATCGGGGCTGGGCCTGGCTGGTTCCGCTCATCACGCTCGAACACACGCAGTTTCTGCTCATGTCGGCCACGCTGGGCGATGTCGACGGGATCGCCTCTCGTCTGGAGTCGTACACCGGTCGCCCGGTCGCCCACGTGCAGTCGCACGAGCGTCCGGTTCCCCTCTCATTCGAGTGGAAGGAGACGCCGATTCACGAGACCATCGACACCCTGGTCTCGGGCGGCTGCGCGCCGGTGTATGTGGTGCAGTTCACCCAACGGGAGTGCGCCGAGCTCGCGCAGGCACTGACGAGTATCAACGCAGCGTCGTCCGACGAAAAGCAGGCCATCAGGGACGAGATCGGGGCCTTTCGTTTCGACTCGCCTTACGGCAGGGACATGCGCCGCTTTCTTCAGGCGGGTATCGGCCTGCATCACGCAGGCCTGCTGCCGAAGTACCGTCTGCTCGTCGAGCGACTCGCGCAGAAAGGCCTGCTCAAGGTGATCGTCGGCACCGACACCCTCGGTGTCGGAATCAACGTGCCCATCCGCAGCGTCCTCTTCGCGAAGCTCTGTAAGTTTGACGGCGAGAAGGTGCGCGTACTCTCCGTCCGCGACTTCAGGCAGATCGCCGGCCGCGCCGGGCGCCGCGGGTACGACACCAGGGGCTACGTGCTCGCGCAGGCCCCGGCACATGTGATCGAAAACCAGCGAGCCGCCGCCAAAGCCGCAGCAAAAGGGAAAAAGAAGTTCGTGCGTAGCAAAGCGCCGACCCGGGGCTACGTTCACTACGACAGCGCGACATTCGAGAGACTGCAGAGCGATCCCGCAGAGGCACTGGAGCCGCGTTTCGAGGTCAACCACGCGATCGTACTACAGTTGCTGCAGCGAGACGGCGCGGACTCTGCCTCGGCGTTGGAAACTCTGGACGCGATCATCGAACGCACTCCCCTGCGCGAGGTGCATAAGGAGCAGGCCCGGTCGCAGGCGCGGACCATCGTCGAGACCCTGCTCACCGCCGGAATCGTCGAAGGCGAGGGCGACGCGCTCACGGTCTCAGGCGAGCTGCAGGACGACTTCTCCCTCTTTGAGTCACTGTCGCTGTATCTGGTCGATGCGCTCGGGGAACTGAACCAGACCGACGAGAACTACGCACTCGACGTAATCTCACTTGTGGAGGCCATTCAGGAGAACCCCACGGCGGTCCTGATCCGCCAGGTCGACGTCGCGAAGCGCGATATCATCAATCGCCTCAAGGCCGAGGGCGTCGAATACGAGGAACGGATTCAGGCGATCGAAGACGTGACCTACCCGAAGCCCAACGGTGAGCGGATCTACGCGTCGTTCAACGCCTTCTGCGAAGTGCATCCCTGGCTGACCGGCGCAAATATCAGGCCGAAGTCCGTCGCTCGCGAAATGTATGAAGGCCTCTTCGGCTTCGGTGAATACGTGCGAGAATACCAGCTCTCTCGTAGCGAAGGTGTGCTGTTGCGGTACCTCTCTCAAGTGTGGCGCACGCTCCGGCGCACGATCCCCGAGGGTTTTCAGAGCGAAGAGCTGGTGGACGCCATCGCATGGCTGCGTGCGCTCCTCGCAGGGGTAGACTCCAGCCTGATTACGGAATGGGAACGACTTCAGACCCCGGTCGACGACGCGGCCGCAGAAGTCGAGACACCCTGGTGGACCGATCGACGGGCGGTGCGGGCCAGATTGCGTGGAGAGCTGCTGAACTACACGCGCGCGGTGTCGATAGGCGACTATGAAGCTGCCGAGAGCTACGTCGCCGAGGGCTCGGAGCCCGGCAGCGCGGGCGATATCGAGACCGCGCTGGCGCCGTACTATGAGGACTGGGAGCGCCTCATCTTCGACCACCGCTCCAGGCTCTCAGAATACCTGACCATCGAGCAACTCGGTCCGCAAACCTGGCAGGTTCGCCAGACCCTGCGCGATCCTGAGGAGAGCGGTGAGTGGTACATCACGGGTGTCGCAGAGCTGTCGACAATCGAGGAGCCCTCGGCGCCTGTCGTCCGGATTACGCACCTCGGCAGGTAGCGCCCCACGCAATGATTGCCCCCAGCACACTGCGAGTGCATACTCCGCGCCACGGGGGAAGTGTGGAAGGAATGAGCCACGTTCAGATCGAAGCGTTTCGCGTTCGGCTTGCAGCACAATTGCGCGAGCTTGAGTCCGTGGACGCTGCGATCGAAGAGAGCGCGCAGATCGTGGATCTGGACGCTCCGATCGGCAGACTCTCCCGAATTGACGCCATTCAACAGCAGAAGATGGCCCAGAGCCACAGGCGCCGCAGCCAGGTCCGGCTGCAGCAGACGATGGCCGCACTATCCGCCATCAAAAATGGGAAGTATGGCATCTGCAGGCGGTGTGATGACTGGATCGGTATCGAGCGCCTCGATGCCATGCCGGAGTCACCGATCTGCGTGGACTGCCAAATCGACATCGAGGAGAACCAGTGAAGAAGCATATCGCCGGAACCACAGCCTTCGTGGCTGTCCTTTCGCTAACGCTCGCAGCCTCTGCGCAATCCGGTCAGGTCTCTGCGCCGCCGATCGGTGATGGTCCGGTTGAGCCCGTCGTTCGGGATACCTGGACGCAGTACGAGCCGACCATCACTCATCGAAGCAGTCGCCTCACCCTTGAGGTCCCGCTCTCGTTCGGCCTGCGCGTCGAAGATACCAGCGGCTTTGGCGTCGATCGCTACGGGACCGAGTACAACGGTGACCCCACTGTGAACGGCTTCGTACGTGTCGGGGCAAACATGAACATCGGCGCCCACGACTCCGTCGTGAACGTCGGCATTGTGTACGAGCACGACCTCTTCACCGGCGTCGCCCTCGGCTTCGACCACGAAGAGCCGGACGCGCTGTACTACCCGGAGAACAATCGCGGCCGACACCATATCCGCAACGCGCACCTGCGTATCGACGTGGGCCCGCGCCTGCATCTCCTCGCGGGCATCGCGACCAGCCACTGGGGCATGGGACTCGTCGCCAACGACGGCGCTCACGGCTGGACCCCGGGTTCGGCCCAGTTCGTTGACCCCCGAGGCGGTGATACCGTCGCCCGAGGCATGTTGATCCTGGGACCGGTCAGCGACAACAACCTGATGTTCACCCTCGGCGGTGACTACGTCATCGACGACGACGCGATGCTTACCTCCTACGAACTGGAGCGCGAAGCAGAGCGCCTCGGCGCCGCCGATCCCACTCTCGACGGAGACCGTGCGTGGCAACTGACCTTCTCTGCACGCTACGGCTACAAGAAGCCCACCGAGTTCGGCGCCTACTTCGTCATGCGTCGTCAGACCGCCGGCGACGACGCTGAAACCCGCGTTCAGGTCGCTGATGTATACGCGCGCCACGAGGCGAATTTCGGCAACTCTCTGCGACTGAAGCTCGAAGCCGAGGGCGCGATCGTGTTCGGCACCACAGAGCTCTCGCCTTCGCCGGAGCACCCGGAAAGTGACGTACTTCAGGGTGCTCTTGCTGCCCGCGCCAGCCTGCAGTTCGGCCGCGCAGGGTTCGTGCTCGACGGGCTCTACGCCTCAGGCGACCGCAACTTCGATGACGGCCGGCAGAATGGCTTCGGCGTCGACGCAAACTTCCCGATGGGCTTCATCTACCACCGCTACGTCACCGCCGCGCACACCGCTCGTACCGAGCTCACGGCCGGTGATCTGAGCCTCGTCGGTATCCCGGCTGACGACCTTGAGCGCTTCCCGACCCGTGGCCGCGCGACCAACACCATCAGCATCTTCCCGCGCCTCTTTGTTCAGGCCGGCGAACTCTTTGAGTTCTACGGCGGCGCGATGATCGCGATGAACGCAGTGCCCGGCGGCGATCCATTCAACGCCCGCCTGGACGGTGGCGTACCACGCAACGCGCTCGGTGGAGCCGCAGAGCGACTTCAGGGCGTCGAAGCGGACCTCGGTGTGCGCTTTCAGCGACTGCTCGACAACACCGAGCTCACCGTAGGCTTCGAAGCCGGCGCATTCTTTCCCGGACCGGGCCTGCACACCATCGCCGATGAGACGATGGACACCGTCATCGCCGGCCGCGGAATGCTCGACTACCGGTTCTGAGAACGGACTCGGCGGCTGCGAAGCTGCTCTGCGACAGCACCCTACTCTTTGACCGTATTGATTTCGGGCTCGTAGGGCAGCCACTCAAAAGCGTCGATCAGGACTACAGAGTCCAGGGACGAGTCCCCTTCGTCGTGAATCGAGAACACCAGCTGGATGTTCCCGCCGGCCTGGGTCACAGGAGCCTGCGTGGTCAGCCAGCCACTGCCGGACCCGATCTCGCGGAATGTTGCGCCACCGCTGCAGTAACCGGGCATCGTGCATCCCGGCGCGCCCCCACCGAGGATCCCGCCACACGAATTCGACAGCACATCATTCTGCGCCATTGAGGTGCCGACAAGGTTTGTGGTCCAGGCTGCGGGCTGCTCGAAGAAGCCTACGTTCACCGTGACATCGTCGCCGTTCGAGTCGAAGGAGATGTTCTGTGAGCCGGGCGTGAAACCGGGGATGGTCGCGATCGTGTAGTACGTGTCATTGAAGGTCTGGCAGAGAAACTCCGGCCACTCGGACGACAGGAACATGAAGTCGAACTGGAAACCGCGGGCATTGTTTGGGGGATCGAGTTCAACCACCAGCTGGGCCAGGTCGTAGACCAGCTCGCCGGTGCCCGCCGGGTCCGGATCTGCGACACCGACCACGGAGAACTCGGTTCCCGGCTGCACGCCGGCACTTGCCGGGTTCGCTGTGCCTGAGGATATCACGGAAAGGCAGTTGCCCGAGCGCGGTCCGAGCGCGCCTTCGTAGCGGGTCGCGATGTCGAAAGCGGCGTTGTTGCCGGACATGGTCGCGGACACGATCGAGCCGTCGCAGAGCTCGATCGCTTCGAGCATGTTGGGCCCGGTCACCCCTGTCGGGCAGCCGCAGCGCGGAGTGTTGTCGATCTCGCCGTCGCAGTCGTCGTCAACTCGATTGCCGAAGAAGTCGTAGGCGCCCGGCTGGACGGTCGAATCGGAGTCGTCGCAGTCGACTTCCTGGGGACGTTCCGGGTGCAGGGGATCAAGGCAGCTGTAGAAGCCGTCATTGTCCGAATCGCGGCACTCGCCGGGTCCAACCACGTCGCTGCCGCCCGTGTCGTTGCCGCCCGTGTCGCTGCCGCCCGTGTCGTTGCCGCCCGTGTCAAAGCCGGCATCGCCGCAGCTGGGAGCCGAACAGCGCAGCGCGCCCGCCGTGCAGGTGCATGTGCGACAGTCTCGGGTTCTTGCGCTCGCGCCGTCGTTGATCGTCAGACCATCGATAGTGCAGCTGGTGCCCGAGTCTTCGCTGCCGCAGGCAGCGATCAGAAGCGCGCATGACGCGGCCGCAAGCAGGCATAGCAGTGGTGTTCGCGCGTGCATCGTCGGTTCTCCCTCTTCGGTTCGCGAACCTTGTGCGCTGTCCGCGTGCACCCTGTCAAAGAGAATTGCGCCTCAGCAGGAAGCCGCTGACTCAGGATGCCGGCGCCGGCGTCGGGGGATGCTCCGCGAGGAATCGGTTGATGTGCGGCGCGATGATCTCCGGCGAGTTCAGGTGCACGTGGTGCGAGCCCTCGACGGGAACCACGCGAAGGTCGCGGACATGCTCGACGCGTGACGCAAAGGTGGACTCTTCGGGCAGCCAGCCTTCGCCGGCGCGCAGCAGCAACACCGGGCACTCCAGACTGCGAAGAACCTGCGCCACGGCTCCTTCGGTAAAGCGCAATAGAGAACCGTCGCGCAGGCGCGGGTCGTGCCTGAAGTAGAAGCCGTCGGGGCCTTCTGCCAGGCCTCGTTCAAGGAGCGCCATCATTGCCTCAGGCGTGAGCGTGGAGAAGGACTTCTCCATACGCGCCATGGCCCCATCGCGGCTCTCGTACAGGCGCGGCCTGCGGGGTGGCCGGGCGCGATCGAGCAGCCCGCGTCGCAGGGTGTTGGTCGCTTCTGCCTCTGTACCCACGATCGGGCCGAAACCGTCGCAAAGCACCAGAGCGTCGACCCTCTCGGGAAAAGCCGCGGCGAGCAGCATGACAATGCTGGCTCCCATCGAATGACCGATCAGCGTGCAGCGCTCCCACCCGAGCGCGTCAAGAGAGGCCATCGCGGTCTCTGTGTGATCGACGAAGTGGTAGCCGGCGCTGGACGGCCGATGGTCAGAGAGCCCGTGTCCGAGGCAATCGATGGCGACGAGGTCGAGGCCATGAAGCAGAGGCGCAATGCGTGACCAGCTGCCTGCGTTGTCGAGCCAGCCGTGAACCGCGAGGGTCCGCCGTTGCCCGTTCGTATGGCGTTGACCGCGTATCGTCAGCTCGCCTGTCTGTGCTTCGAAATCAGCGCTCATCGTGCCTTCCCTGCTTGCACGGCGCCCATGTGTGACCAGACTACGCGTGTCAATGTCCAATACAGGAGGCGCCGAAGCGATCACCCTTGCGCCGGCGCAGGACACCAACCCCGGTACTGAATTCTCATGGACCCACTGTTTCTGATTGTAATCGGCGTCGGCGCCGGGCTGAGTATGTTGGCCCAGCTATGGGTCAAGTCGTCGGTCGGTAAGTGGCAGCGGGTGGCTTCCCGACGGGGTCTGACCGGCCGGGACATCGCCGAAGCCATCCTCCGTGAGGAGGGGATCAACGACGTCGTCGTCGAGCCCGTGAACGGATTCCTCACCGATCACTATCACCCCGGCATCAAGCGCCTTCGCCTGAGCACCGGCAACTTCGCCGGTACCTCGATCGCTGCGGCGGGCATCGCCGCCCACGAGGTCGGCCACGCGATACAGCATGCGCGCGGCTACAAGCCGATGTTCTGGCGCCAGCGCATGGTACCGATCACGAACATCAGCAACCAGCTCAGCATGATCATCATCATGGCTGCCGCGGCACTCGGCTCCCTCGGCCTCATGAAGATCGGGGCCTTCGTGTTCACCGGCTTCGTTCTCTTCACGATCGTAACCCTGCCGGTCGAATTCGACGCCTCACGAAGAGCGCTGGCGTCGCTCAACCGAATGAACCTGCTCAGCGAAGCCGAGATGCGGGGTGCGCGTCGGGTGCTCACCGCGGCAGCGGCCACGTATGTCGCCGCCGCAGTCGCATCGATCATCAAGCTGCTCTACTTTCTTCTGCGAGCCGGCGTATTGCGCCGACGCTGACGCCGGCGGCACCGTAGCCATCGCCAACCAGAGCGGCACCCGAATTGGCAACAACACGCTCCAGGATTGTGTACCACGCGCGCTCGACCTTCGAGGCGACCTTTCTCCGCGATCTCCTTGCTCAGGAAGGCATTACAGCGTGGATGCTCAATCAATCCGCTCTACAGTGGTCGAGCGACAGCATGGTGCATCTGCGGGTGCTTGAGGAAGACGCTGAGCGCGCCCAGAAAATCATCCTTCGCGCCAACACGGGAAGAGAGGACTCTCCGCTGGAGGGCGCCCTCAGCCTCGATCGCAGCGGCGCAACATCGGGCAGCCTCGCGCTGGCATCGGGCGGAGAATTGTCGACGCCTGCTTCAGCGTGCGCCGGCTGTGGCACCGAGCGCGAAGCGGGCTTTTCACGATGCTGGCAATGCGGCGCAGATTTCGCTTGAAGCGTTGGTCGGCTCTCGGCCCTCGACTCCTGCTCAACCCGGTGCGGTTTTTTCCGATTCAGTGCTACGAGAAACCCAAATCACGGTCCGCAGCGCTGCCGATCCAGGTACGATCAGCATTCGCGGATTTCGACCCGTACACCTGCCCCTTTCATGCTTCGAATGCATTCTGCCAGCGTAGCTCCCTTTAGCGGATACGAGCGTCGCATCTTCAAGACGCTCGCCGACAATCCCTCACAGCTTGATGAACAGGCTACCGAGGTGCTGCGCTATGCATTCGCGCTGACTCGCATGGAGCATTTTCCCGCGGACCACGGCAGCGTAGACCTCTTCGACCTGATCTCGCCTTACCGGCACTGGTTTCTCGGCGAGCTGACCCGTATCTTCGGCGACGTCTCGCGCAACTTTGTGGACTGGCGGGCCCTGCAGAAGCTGATACCGAACCTGCGTGCGCAGGTCGACGCGGCGCGCAGCCACCTGCTTGACCACAACATCAATCGCTTCAGCGAAGACCAGTTCGAGCAGGACCTCTGCAATCGCAAGGTGGTCATCGTGCTCGGCGGCGGCGGCGGTGCGGGGTACGCCCATATGGGCGTCTTCCCCCTGCTTTCAGGGCTTGGCATCAACCCCTCGCTCATCGTCGGATCGAGCATGGGCGCGCTCCTTGGCCTCTTTCGCGCCGCTTCTCTCGACGACCAGGCGATGGCCGTCGCTCAGGAGCTTCCCGCCGGCACCGAATTCAACCGCGTTTTCGGCGCATACTCCTTCAATTCGCAGTTCTGCGTGCCGGGTGCCGTCGAGCTCAAGATTCGCGGCATCGGGACGCACATCTTCAACAAGATGCTGCGGCGCGATGTGCCGCGGATGAATGAGCTGCCGATCCCAATGCGCATCGTCTCAACGGGGCTGCGCACCGGGATCGACCTCGCAGTCTCTGACGTCGAGGCAGACATCAAGCGCAACAACCGGATGCCACGGCGTGCGCAGACCGTGCGGCGCCTCGCGACAGGCATGCGCATCCTGTCACAGCTGGTGGCCAACCCCCGCATGCTCGAAGAGGTCGTGTTCGGGCGCGACGAAGGCCTTGAAGACTTCGACGCCCTGGACGCGGTCGGCTTCTCCTGCGCGGTCCCCGGTGTCCTTCACTACGACATCTTTCGCAAGGGCAGCCTGTCTGAGATTCGACTCAAAGAACTCTTCAATCGCCGCCGAATCGCCCGCCTGACGGACGGCGGGGTTGTAAGCAACGTGGCCTCCCGCGTTGCATGGCAGAGCGTACACGCGGGAGAGATCGGATCACCCAACGCGCTCATTCTTGCCTTCGATGCCTTCGCGCCGGTCGCGGGCCCCGATCTCAACACACTCTTTCTCTTCGCACAGCGCGCGGTCCACGGAAACGTGGTCGAGCAGCGCCCGTACTGCGACTACCTTGTCTCCTACCGAAGCACTCCCTCACCGGCTCGCCTGCTGCTCACGCAGGAGCGAATGATCGAAGCGGCATCACGCAGCTATCGTCAGATGAAACCGCTTCGCAAATACCTGAAGCTGGCCACCCGCCCGGTGCCGCGCTGGCAGATGATTTCCCCATCGATCTCGCCGTGATTGGATACACCGTACGCATCTCGAACCCGCATTCACATGAAGCACATGTGGAGATGGAGTTCACTGCCACAGCAAACACACACTATCTCTCGCTGCCGGTCTGGATTCCCGGCAGCTACCTGGTGCGGGAGTTCTCCAGGTATCTTGGGCCGCTGAGGGCGTTCAACAGTGCAGGCGCGGAGGTCGCGGCGACAAAAGTGACAAAATCGCGATGGGAGCTTGCCTGCACACCCGGTGACATCGTCCGCGTTCGATTCGACGCATACTGCCACGAACTCACGGTTCGCACGCCCCACATCGATGGCACACACGCCTTCTTCAACGCTGTGAACATTCTTCCAGAACTCGCGGACTATGATGGCGGCTACGTGGTCAACATCGACGCACCCGAAGGCTGGGAGACCTTCACCGCGCTTCCGCACGACGGACGGGGTTGGGTGGCCCGCGACTACGACCACCTCGCTGATTCTTTCTTTGAGATCGGGCCACACACCTGCATCGAGTTCACGGCCGCCGCGCGCCCACATCGGCTGGTGTTCTGGGGCGACGACGCGGTCACTGTCCCGACGGAGCGACTGTGCGCAAACATCACGGCGATCGTTGAGGTAAACAAGAATCTCTTCGGCGAGCTGCCCTATCCCCGATACGATTTCGTCTTTCACATCACCGCTGACGGCCGTGGCGGCCTTGAACATTGCGACGGAACGGTTCTTGCGACGCCGTGGCGCTACTTTGACACCGAAGAAGGCTACGCCGACATGATGGTGCTGATCGCGCACGAGCACTTTCACGCGTGGAACGGAAAGCGACTCCGCCCTGCCGCGCTTGGGCCCTTTGACTACTCCCGCGAGAACTACACACGCTCATTGTGGTTCGTCGAAGGCATCACAAGCTATCTCGATGAGCTGGTATGCCTTCGCGCCGGGTTGATGTCGCGAGAAGACTGGCTGCGCCGCCTCGAGGCCACGCTCAACGCCGTTCGCTCCAAACACGGACGCACACAACAGTCTCTCTCGGACTCCGGTTTTGAAGCCTGGATCCGGCACTATCGACCCGACGAAAACAGCGCGAACCGCAACATCTCCTACTACAGCAAGGGCGCCCTGCTCGCCCTGACGATGGACCTTGAGATTCGAGTCCGGAGCGGGGGCAGACACAGCGTCGATGACCTCCTGCGGGAGATGTACCGCCGATTCGGGCACGCGAAGCGGGGGTACGAGGACGACTGCGTCGCAGCGCTGGTGCTCGACGCGACCGGTGTCGACCTGAGCGCTGAACTTGAAGAGTGGCTACACGGTACGGACGATCTCCCTGTGGAGGCCGCGCTGGCCACACACGGGGTCCTCGCAGACCTGTCACCTCAGGATGGCAGGCGCTTCGGGCTGACCACACGAACCCACGAAAACCGCCTCTTCGTCGACAGCGTCCGCGCGGACGGACCCAACGCCGGCGGCAGCGTGTATCCCGGGGATGAGATTGTAGCGATTGACCGACGGCGGGCGACAAGCAGCACGCTCAACGACGCCGCGAAGCTGCTGCAGCCCGGGACTCCGACACCGGTCACCGTGTTCAGGCGCGACCGGCTCATGGACGCGTCACTGTGTGTGGCCGCGGCTCCCGCAGAGATTCGCCTGAAATTCGGCGACGACGGGAGCCCAGCAGTCACTGAGCGCCTCAATGCCTGGCTGCCGGCCGCCACCGACAGCGCCGACATCAGTCGCTGACAAGCACTGTGCCGCCGGCGGTGAAGCCCACCGGCTGTCCGCGGTCCACAACCACCGGTGACTGCAACATCGCAAAGTCATCCTCTGCGGACTCAACGGCGCGGCGCCAGGCAACCGCATCAATGAGGTGCGCCAGGATACCGAAGTCTATGGCCTCGTCGGTGACCCGAATCGCGATCGGGCGCCCATCGTTGCGGTCAAGCCGGGCGAGAGCCGACGTCAACGCAAGGAGCGGGTTGCCGTCGACGAACGCCACAAGCACCGGCTCCGCCCCGGCGGCGCCATCGGCGACTACCAGCGAATAGCCGTCTGACCTCACCGTGACAGTGTGTGCCTCTGCGGGCGCCGCGGCAACGACCGATACCGGGGGCACAATCCAAACATCTTCCCTTCGATGCTCCAGAAGCAGGCGCAGGGCGTCGGTGTGCGCCAGCCCTGTGCGCAGCACGGAGCGCAGCAGGTTCCAGGGCGTTCCCGAATCCACAAACACACCCACCGGCGTCGATGAGCCTGTGCCCGCAGGGGCAGCCCCACCCCGCTCGATCGCCGCGTCGAGCTCCTCCAGGGCGTCGCTCAACGCCTCGATCCTGTTGGCGCCGCGAACCCCACTCGGAAGAACCCTGGTGGCTCCGAATGACAGCACCGTGCGGCCAGGCAGCGGCCACCCCAACTCCACATCCCGCCACGAGAGACGTGACGAGGAGCGGATGCTGAGCAGCGGCGCCATCGCCACATCGATCCGGTCACTGCGCACCAGAACCATACGCGAGATTCGCTCGGCAATGAAGCGCTCGGTGTTACCATCGCTGGTGGCGAGCCAGGTTTCCGGTGGCGACAGAGAGGGCTCACGGAGGCCGCCGGGCAGTACCTCTGCAGGAATCTGTGCCGCGAGAAGGCGTTGCCTGAAACGACGCACCTCAGGCGCCGCGGCGCGAAGGACGCGCGACGCCGCAGGACCTGCCTGTGTCAGCTCAGCGAGGGAGAAGAGCATCTTCAGGACCTGACCATCTACGAAGGAGGCTTCGTTCAGCAGAAGGGGCCCGCCGCGTGACCAGGGCAATCCAAAGTGTTCGGGGCCGCAGCGCTCGACGAGCTCCCAGGGCTCGTAGCCGGGACGCGGCGGCCAGGGGTTCTCGACATCAACGGCTCCGTCGCACCCGTAGCCGGCAGCGCGTGCGATATCGCCGACACCGGCCTCGGCTCCGAGCCCGTACAAGGCCCCAAGGCTGCGCCGCAGGGGCGCCCCCGCGTCGTCACCGACCGAAGAGCGCCCATCGAAGCGCGCCATCGACTCTGCGAGGATGAGCAGGCGACCGTGGTCCAGCCAGGCCCCCTCTGAGGCCAGACCGGCGACCAGAGAGAGGTCTAGCTCGGCGTCCCCGCTGAGCGCCACCAGCGCGGCCCCCGCCTCTGCCGCCCGACCCCGGTTCCCATCGCGCTCAGCGCAGAGGGTGCTGTCGTTGAAAAGAACCTCTGCCGCGCGAACGCCGATGTCTGCTGCCTCAGGCGCCGTACCGGTCAAATCAGCGAGCGACTCCCATACCTCTTCTTCAGCGAGGGGATCACTGGTGCCACGCAGGCGGGCGAGCACCGCGAGGTCCACCGCCAGCTCGACACGCTCGCACGCGGCAGCGGCCGATTCGCCGGAGTCTGCGCGCAGGCGAAGCGCCTCGATGTACGCTGTCATTTCGGCATCGAAGCTGAGCTCGCCGGGATCCGGGAGAGGCGCCTCGGCGGCGACAGACGCGCGCTGTTCGGTGCTCTGCGTCGGCTCGCCGACCTCGACCCGGCGTCCCTGAAGGGCAGGCGCTCCACAGGCGACGAAGACCACAACTTGCATGGCCGCAAACATGCGGTACAGACGGACGACTCCGCGTGCCTTCTCTCGACTTTCCTCTGTGTGCCTGCCTGATGCCATCTTCACCCGCCGATTTCGAAGCCGGTATGGAGCGCCGAAAGGCCGATCACATCGAGATCTGTGCCACCGCCGATGTGGAGCATCGCGAGCGCTCGACCCTGCTCGAAGAGTTCGTCTTCCTGCACGACAGCCTGCCGGAACTCAACGCCGATGACATCAGGACCGACACGGTCTGCGCAGGTAAGCGCCTCAGCGCACCACTGGTCATCACCGGTATGACCGGCGGAACAGACCGAGCGGCGGATATTAACCGGCGCCTCGCAGCAGCCGCACAGAAGCACGGTCTCGCGTTCGGTCTGGGTTCGCAACGCGCGATGCTCAGGGATTCGGACGCGGCCGCCAGCTACATCGTGCGCGACGTCGCGCCGGACATCCTCCTGCTCGGAAACATCGGTGCCGTGCAGGCGCGCGACATGACCACAAGCGCGCTGGCCGACCTCGTCGGAGCCGTCGAAGCCGACGCGCTCTGCGTGCACCTCAATCCGGCGCAGGAGCTCATTCAGCCGAACGGAGACCGAGACTTTCGCGGGTGTCTGGACGCCATCGGGCGCCTCTGCGACGAGCTGCCGGTACCCGTGATCGCGAAGGAGACGGGCGCGGGCATGAGTCGCACGGTTCTGGCGCGACTACGAGGCGCCGGCGTCCGTCACGTCGACGTCTCCGGAGCCGGCGGCACCACGTGGACCGGCGTCGAGACGCTGCGCAGTTCCGGACCTCAGCAGGAGACCGGAAAGGCTCTCTGGTCCTGGGGTATTCCGACCGCACCCTGCGTCGGCTGGGCAGTCGATGCAGGCTTCCACACGATCGCCAGCGGTGGCATCCGGGATGGTCACGACGTCGCCCGCGCGATCGGCCTCGGCGCCGACCTGGTAGGCGCGGCACTGCCCTGGCTTCGCGCTGTGATCGATGGTGGCGACGCAGCGGTCGACGTGGTTGCAGAGTCCATGGTGGAGACCCTGCGTGCCGTGATGTTGCTGACCGGCAGCAGCGACCTGGCGGCGTTGCGACGGGCCCCCCGCGTCATAGGACCCGAGCTCAGCCGCTGGTTGCAGCAATCATAAGAAGGCGTCCGCAGCGTGTGCGTCCTGGTTGTACCAGTTTCGCACCGGCTGCTGCACCCAGAAGATGAGCAGCACGATCGCGAAAATGTTGCAGCTGAGCACAATCGAGACCGCCAGTACCGTGGTCGCATAGGTGTGAAACCAGGGCTTGCGCGGCGCCGCCAGCAACGCCGGATACAGGCCGAGAATTACCAGCGAGAAGATGATGAGAAAGCCGCCGATCAGCAGGTTCTCCCTTTTCTCGGCAGCATCGACGTATTCCGCGAATCCCGCCCCATAGATGCCGAGCAGCAGGGAGCCGAGAGCGACGAGGATCCCAAGCCCGGCAAAGACCCGCAGCCAGAGAATCACCCCGGGCTGCGTCAGGTTCACGGGCAACTGTCGCGGCGGCTGCGCCTGCCAGTTGCCACCGGCGGGCGGCGGTCGGTCGTTTGAGTAGGGGTAAGGTTGGTTCATCGGTCTTGTGGCTGCGTGTCGTTCGAATTGGCAACTACCAGAGCCGCAACTTCGGTCCAATCATCCACATGCTCAAGTACGGCCGCCCCTTCCACGCCCGACCGGGCGGCGATTTCCCGAACTGCGTGGCGAGCCTCTCTCTTTACATGAGGCCACCGGTAGGATCGCTGCGCAAGAGGCGCGATGGCGGGCATCGAGCGAATCGAGCCTATCGCCCCGAGTGCGCGGACCACCGCGGACAGCACGGACGGGTTTTCGCTCTGCAGCAGCTCGTTGAGTACAAGCTCACCCGCCCCGTCGCCCGAGACCTGCATCGCTGCCGCGACAGCAATCTGCAGCTCTTCGTCGGCGCCTCTCAACAGATCTTCACATACCGGCACAATGTCCGGATGCGATATGGCCGCCATCGCCGCCACCGCCGCGGCCGACACTACAGGTGGCCCGCCACGGGCGAGCTCGGGCAGCAGTGCATCGAGACCCTCCGCGTTACGTTCTGCGAGCCCCGTGATCGCCCACGCCCGCTCGTCGGCGCCGGCTCTCAGGTCGCCGGCAATATCGATCAGGGTCAGCCGGCCTTCGTCGCCGAGATCCCTTGCGGCGAGAATCCGAAGCCCCGGCTCATCGGACACAAGGGCAACGACCGCTGCCTCGTTGGCCTCGTCGCTGCCGGCGAAGTCCCGCTGTAGAATCGAATAGGCGGCGCGGGCGACCTCTCCGTTCGAGTCCTGCACAGCGATGTCCCGTAATCTGCCGGGGATCTCGTCTTCAGAGAGGCGAAGCTCGCGCACAAGTTCGAGTCCCGCGCGAATCGTGTCACGCTCCGGGCGTGCACCGCCAAATCGTCGTTCGCGGCCCGAGAGCGTGAGCCGACGCTGGTCCAGACGCAGTTTCAAGCTGCCCGCGGCGCGGCGGATCGCGACGCGTGTGTGTTCGTCGAGCACCGCCACACAGTGGGCGTCGTCCCCCGAGACTCTGACTCTCGCGTCAAAGTCTGCATCGCCGGTCTTCCGAAAGTCATCCGGCGCCAGCGAATAGTCGAAGGGGTTGTCGGTCACTTCGAGCTCTACCCCGGCCACCAGTCGCGGGCAGTCAAACACATACTCGATCGAATCGCGCCACATCAGAAACCGCACACGGCGTGGCCTCCGAAGCACGCAAACACCGACCTGATCTATGCTCCCCTCAAGACGCACCGGGGCGAGCAGACGTGTGTACACTTGAAGTCCCATCGGGACCGCGACCCTGCGCCAGGCTCGACGCCGCAGGTGCACCCTCGACACCAACCCGACAAGAGCCGCACCAAGGACGGACGCGACAGCAAACAATGCGGGTGAGCTGAGACTCACCTGTGGCCCCCGCGTCCCCGCATCTACATGCTCCGCCGATATTGCCCGCCCACGGCGAACAGCGCGTCGGTGATCTGCCCGAGGGAACAGGTCTTCACCGTCTCCATCAACTCGGCGAACGTGTTTCCGCCGCGAATGGCGACCTGCTGCAGGCGCTCAAGGGCGGCCGCGCTGCGATCGGCGTGCATCTCCCTGAAGGCCGCAACACCCTCGATCTGCTGACGCTTCTCGTCATCGGTCGATCGCATCATCTCGACTTCAACGACGCCGTCGCCGGCGTCAGGCGCGATGAAGGTGTTCACGCCCATGATCGGAATCTCGCCCGAGTGCTTCTTCGTCTCGTACTCGTGGGACTCCTCCTGAATCTTCGAGCGCTGATACATCGTCTCCATCGCACCCAGCACGCCGCCTCGATCATTGATGCGATCAAACTCTTCGAGGACCGCAGCCTCGACCATGTCGGTTAGAGCCTCAACGATGTACGCGCCCTGTAGGGGGTTCTCGTTTCGAAACAGACCAAACTCGTGATTCAAGATGAGCTGAATCGCGAGCGCTCGACGTACAGACTCCTCTGTCGGCGTCGTGATGGCCTCGTCGTAGGCGTTGGTGTGCAGGCTGTTGCAGTTGTCGGCGAGGGCATAGAGCGCCTGCAGGGTCGTACGGATGTCGTTGAACTGAATCTCCTGCGCGTGCAGTGAGCGTCCCGATGTTTGGATGTGGTACTTCAGCTTCTGGCTGCGCTCGGACGCGCCATACACATCGCGCATTGCGATGGCCCAGATTCGTCGAGCCACCCGGCCGATGACCGCGTATTCGGGATCAATCCCGTTCGAGAAGAAGAAGGACAGGTTGCGAGCGAAGCGGTCTACGTCCATCCCCCTGGCTCGATAATACTCAACGATCGTAAGCCCGTTCGCCAGGGTGAACGCGAGCTGCGAGATCGGATTCGCACCCGCTTCAGCGATGTGATATCCGCTGATCGAAACGGAGTAGAAATTTCGCACGTTGTTTTCGACGAAGTACTCCTGAATGTCGCCCATCATTCGCAGCGCGAACTCGGTCGAGAAAATGCACGTGTTCTGCGCCTGGTCTTCCTTGAATATGTCGGCCTGTACGGTCCCGCGAACCTGAGAGAGCACGGCGCTGCGAATCTCGGCATACTCATCGGCGTCGACGACAAGGTCGCCGCTCAGGCCGAGGAGGCCCAGCCCGCCGCCGTTGTGACCTTCGGGCAGCTCCCCGCTTCGGTATACCGGCAGGCTACGACCCGCGGACGCCTTCGCGATCGCTGCTTCCCAGCGACCGCTTTCACGCAGGCGGGCCTCGACAGCCTGGTCGATCGCCGTGTTGAGGAACATCGCGAGAATCATCGGCGCAGGGCCGTTGATCGTCATCGAGACGCTGGTCGTCGGAGCACACAAATCAAAGCCCGAATACAGACGCCTCGCGTCATCGAGGGTCGCGACCGAGACACCGGAGTTACCGATCTTGCCCAGCACATCCGGGCGCGCCGCCGGATCTCGACCATAGAGCGTCACGCTGTCGAACGCGGTGGACAGGCGATGCGCAGGTTGGCCGCGTGACACATAGTGAAATCGCCTGTTTGTTCGCTCAGCCATTCCCTCGCCGGCAAACATGCGAGTCGGGTCTTCACCGTCGCGTTTGTATGGAAACACACCGGCCGTAAACGGAAACTCGCCGGGGACATTCTCTGACCGGCGCCATCGCAGCAGCTCGCCCCAATCACGCGTCGACGGCAGCGCTACACGCGGGACTCGCAGGTGCGAGAGTGTCTCGCGGAAATTCTCCGCACGAATCGTCCGCCCGCGGACTTCGTACTCGTTCACGTCGGCGGTATATCGCTCGCGCAGCCGGTCGACTTCGCGGAGCGCAGTGACTCCGTCGGGGTCAATCGAGGCATATGCCTTCTTGTATGCTTCGCCGAGGGCATCGACTTCGTCGAACGCGGGCTCCGACGGATCCGGCAGCGCGGTCTCGGGCACCGCGGCACCCAGCGCGCGCAGGGCGCGAATGATGCCATCCGCGCTCGCGGCCGCTGCGGCCTGCCTGCCGGTGTTAGCGTGGTAGCGGCGAATGGTGTCCGATACTTCCGAAAGGTAGCGGCTTCGATTCGCCGGCACGACAATGTGCATCTGTGCATCACGCTCCGGCGGAGCCTCTGACGACCAGTCTGCGGCGTCCTTGTTATCGAGCGTCTGCGCCAGCGCATGAAACATGCGGTCAACACCCACGTCGCCATATCGGCTCGCGACGCACGGAAACACCGGCATGTCTTCAAGGGCCGCATCGAAGCGCTGGGTGTTGCGACGTACCTGTTTGCGGACATACCCAAGGGCATCGTCTGCGCCGCGCTTGTCGCTCTTGTTGATGACGATCATGTCGGCAAAATCGAGCATGTCGATTTTTTCGAGCTGTGTGGGGGCGCCAAATTCCGGCGTCATCACGTAGATGCTCAGATCGGAGAGGTCGACGACCTGCGTCCCGCTCTGGCCGATGCCGGCGGTCTCGAGAATCACCAGATCGAAGCCGGCAGCCTTCAGCATCTCAAGCGTGTCTTCCACCGAGGTCGAGACCGCAAGATGGGCGCCGCGTGTAGCTATCGAGCGCATGAAGGCGCGCGGGTTCGAAGCCGCATTCATCCGAATCCGATCACCGAGAAGAGCGCCGCCGGTGCGACGCCGAGAGGGGTCGACGCTGAGGACAGCAAAGCGCCGCTCAGGCCATGTCTGCAGGAATCGCCGCAGAAGCTCGTCGGTCAGGGACGATTTTCCCGCGCCGCCGGTTCCCGTAATCCCGAGGACTGTACACGACGTCGACGACGCGCCGACCACGGCTCGTAGAGGCTCCCGGGCCCGGTCGCTACCGACCTCAAGCAGCGTCGCGGCCCGGCCAAGAGCGACCGCGTCGTCAGCGGCGATCCCATCGTCCGCCAGCCATTGCCGTCGCTTTGTGTTCGCCCGCGCGCGCTCGAGCATGTCCCTGATCATTCCGACGAGCCCGAGCTCACGGCCGTCTTCCACCGAGTAGATTCTGGCAACGCCGCGGGCGTGAAGCGTCTCGATCTCGCGATCCGTAATCGTGCCGCCACCGCCGCCGAACACAGGAATGTCGCCGCGCCCCCGCTCTTCGAGCAGCTCGACCATCCATGTGAAGTACTCCACGTGGCCGCCCTGATACGAAGAGATCGCAATTCCGTCGGCGTCTTCCTCAATCGCGGCGTCGACAATCTCGACGACGCCCCGGTCGTGCCCGAGATGAATGACCTCAGCGCCTTCTGAGAGCATGACGCGGCGCATGATGTTGATCGCCGCGTCATGTCCGTCGAAGAGGCTCGCTGCGGTCACGAATCGAAGGGGAACGGGTGTCTCGATCTCACTCACAGGTCACTCCCGGCTTTGCCCGCTCGGAGTACCCGTGACCGACCGCGTTCGCAATGTAGGCGCAGATTTGTTAGCTCGCAGGCATTGGTGCCAGAACGAGATCCCGCAGGTTCGTCCTGCGATGTAGTGATGTAATCCTGAGCAGACGCACTACCGGTGCGTCCGTGTCGGAGGCAAATGCGAATCGCAATCTTCAGTGACGTCCACAGCAACATTGTAGCCCTGCGCGCCGTCCTCGAATCATACAGCTCACGAGACATCGACGAGTACATCTGTCTCGGTGATGTCGTAGGCTACGGCTCGAACCCGGACGAGTGCGCCACGATCGTACGTGAGCTCGTCTCGACCTGCATCATGGGGAACCACGACGCCGCCGTCGCCGGTGAGATGGACTACACCTATTACTACGACGCCGCGCGCAACGCTCTCGACTACCACGCGGTGCTCGTGTCGAAAGAGAACCGGGATTGGTTGAAGGCGCTGCCGTACACCGTCGAGCGTGACGACATCTGCTTTTCACATGGGTCCCCGGTCGACCCCAGGAAGTTCGACTACGTGTTCAACGAGGAGCAGGCCCGCGGGCTCCTGCCCAGCTTCGACTCTCTGAAACGGGTGACCTTCATCGGTCACAGCCACCTGACCCGCGCCTTCGCGATCAATGTCGAGCAGGCCGTCCCCGTACGCGAGGTGACCGGTCCGCTGATTCAGCTTGAAGAAGGCTGGAAGTACATCGTTACAGTGGGCTCCGTTGGGCAGCCTCGCGACAACGATGCTCGAGCGTGTTCCACAATCTTCGACACCGAAAAGGACTCGATCGAGTATATTCGCACCGACTACGACATCGCAGAATCGGCGCGACGTATCCTGAAGGCCGGCCCCCTCGCCGCGGATTTCGGCAAACGCCTCTTCCTGGGAATCTGAGGCAGGCGCTCAGGCCTGCGACTCGCGCACACCATCCACGACGGCGATCATTCCCATCCGCTCCAGCCGGTGCAGGAGGAGTCCGGATTCGGACTGCTCTGAGAGCGTGACGTTGGCGTCCGCGTCGATCGCGATGTGGACCAGCTCTTCCCAGAAGGCCTGGGTTCGCGCGATCACGCGGCCGTCGGTGGCGGATACGAAGAGGATTTCGTCAGACGCGATCACGACGACATCCGGACCGGCGGCACATTCCGCCACTTCCGGCGTCGCGTGCCACGCGAGATCGCTGCTCTTGACGGTCCAGAGCGGTGCCGCTGAGCGCTTTCGAGTGGACCAGCCACGAATGGCGTCGCGGGTCGAGACGACAACCAGCCCGGCACAGGCGGAGATCTGCGGGCTGTCCCCGTGCGCCACCGCGTCGTCCAGCGCGGTTCGCATTCGCAGCTCGCCGGTCGCAAGATCGATCAGGGTCAGGTGTACGGCGCTGCCACCCCACCCCAGGACCGCCGCGAAGCCATCCTCAGAGACCACCGCCTTGAGTTGGGTGTCGTCGCCCCCAACGGTCTGCAGGCGCCGCCCCGACTCCGCGTCAAAGACGACAATCACCGACCCGGCGGCATGTGCACCGATCGCGATGAGGTGCTCGCCGTGCGCTCGGATGCGCTTCAGCGGCATCTGCGCGTTGTCGAGCCACGCGATGCGTCCCGTGACTGTATCCCACACATCGATGGCACCATGAGCGTCCGCGAACACCGCACGCCGGGGCTCAGCCACGGTGCAGGTTGTGTAGCGTCGGTCGCGGTCGATGGTGTGCCGCGCTCCGCCGGCTACGCCAAAGCGCGGGCTCCCCGCCTCGTCGATCAGCGCCCAATCGAGGCTCCCGGGGGGGCCCGCGGCGTCTGCCCAACGCGGAGGTCCGGCGACGCCTTCGACCAGCGTGGTCAGGGTGGGCACATCGGTGCGGGCATCGGCGATCAGGAGCTCGTCCGGTGCAACAACGAGCGCGGTTCCGGCGGAACGAACGATGCGCGCGCGGCTCACATCGGGGTGCGCCGGCAGCTCTGAGAGTTCGCCGTCACTGAGACGCAGCGCTTTCAGTGTACCGCCGCTGCGCACGAGCCAATGCTCGCTGGACAACTCCGCGACGTCTGCGGAGCGCAGCGCAGACGCGCGCATGGTCCACGTTCGGCGGTGGGCGAGCATCCGAATCTCATCCCGCGACCAGGGCAGCTCGGTGCTGTCGAAGCGCTCGAAAGCGATGCCGGCAACAGGGTCACTCTTCGCCGGATCAAGGCGGAACCTGCCGGAACGGCGACGGACCGTATTCGACGCAAGCCGGGTTGAACGCACCGCGAGGGCGCCGATGCGGCGCGAGACCGACAGCCCGGGACAGGCCGCGGTCACCGCCTCTGCGACTTCGCGTACGTGAATCAGTAGTGTTCGGTGCAGCTCCACGATGTCGACACCGAGGTCGACCACCGGATTGCCGTCGATCACAATCTCAAGGCGCCTGTCTCCGATGTTTCGGACGGATGCCGTAGACTCCGCAGTCTTGAAGAGCGGCGAGCGTTCGTAGCCCGAGGTCGCGGTGTCGACATAGCGAGTTGCGGCGCGAACGATATCCGCGCAGAGGTGGAGGGGGTGACACGGGTACTCCATCTGCGAGCCGTCCCCGACATCGATGCTGAATACGCCCTCGGCTGCAAGCAGCTCGGCGTCGTCTCCGTGGTCGTCGGACCACACCGACATCAGCACACTGGTGTGAACCAGCGTGTGTACGCTGACATTGCTCGACAGCGGCGTGCGGACTTCGACAGTGCCGCCGCGCGGCTCTGCAGCCGGACCCCGATACGGGCGGTCAGGGACCTCGATGAGGCCGCGACAATCGGAGAGCACCGAAAGCACACCGTCTCTGAGGGGCGCCTTTGGTAGATTTCCCGCAGCCGCAGCGCAATCGGCAACACAGCGCTCAAGGCCCCGTCGCAGTTGATCGCAGGTGACCGCCTGCCGCGAAATTGCGACTCGGCCCGGCGACACCGTCTCAATGACCGAGACCTGCACCTGCGTATCGCTGACGCGGTGCATACAAACCTGCCACGGCGAGTCGTGAAAGCCGGCCACTGCCCTCGCATGCCCGTCACAGCACACCGACACCCTGGCCTCGCAGAGCGCCCTCAGAAAAGGCAGGACGGGCTCGTCGGGGACCTCGACGGTTGCGTTCTGCCCGGCAATCACGACGTCGATGGCGGACTTGAGCAGGTCGGGCGAGACCGGCGCGCGGGTGGCTCCATCGCACAGGATCTGCGCGTCGCGGATCCAGCGGCTGCCTACGTCAATGCGGAACCCGGTGGGCGAACTCAAGCGACGGGCCGGCGAGCGTGCCGCACCACCTGCGCTGTCGTCCGGACCCACCATTGCCCTCCCCGGTCGCTCTCGGTGTCGTCGCGGCGTTGAGTGACATCGGCTCGGGCGCCGCGCAGATTCCCGAGTCCGGCGACTCTACCAGAGCGCGGGTGCCGGATCAAAGCAGCCCCTTGCTTGAGGGTGGCGAATCCGAGTGCTACTCCCTACGCCGAGTTTCAACCAAAGGGAGAACCGCCGCGATGACATTTTACGAAGCCGCAGTCGAAGTGCTGCGAGACGCCGGACGCCCGCTTCATTATAAGAAGATAGCAGCCCAGGCGATCGAGCAGTCACTGCTCAGCCACGTAGGTCGTGACCCGTACGAGACCATGAACGCGCGCCTCAACCAGGAGGTGCAGAAGAAGTCCGGGGACACCCTGGTCAAGCTTGTCAGGCCCGGCGTCTACGAGCTGAAGAAGGGCGTCGACACCGCGGACGCCAAGCAGACCATCCAGCTGCGCAAAGTCGAACCCATCGTTGAGCCCGAATGGGAGAGCGAAGAGGACGATGACGATTCCGGCGACGACGACGACGAGGAAGAAGAAGAACAGTCCTCGGACGAAAATTCAGACGCCGAAGACAAAAAAACGAAACAGCGACGCAGGTCGCGTGGTCGCCCGCGCTCCGGCCGCTCGACGAGCGGAGAAAACGGTGACGCCGACGGCGATGACGCCTCTGGTGGCGATACAAACGATGACGACGGAGACGACGGAGACGACGACAACGCAGCCGACGACGGCAACGAAGTGGGCAGGGGCATAGACCGGTCTGCCGGGGATGATGCGGACGACAACAACGACGGCGGTGAAAGTGCTGACGACGGCGACGAAGACAGCTCGACCGACGATGACGGCGAACAGCGCGCATCCAGCGGCAGGCGAAGGTCTCGTGGCAGGAGGAAGCGAGGTGGCCGAGATGACGCCGAGACTCAAAGCAGCGAAGGCGTCGAGCGCGCCGAGGAGGACCCCGGGGCCGGCGACGTCAATCGCGGTGGAGACACCCCGCCTGAGAGCACCGCACCAGACGTAGGCGACACACAGGCGGACGACGGCGAGCAGCGCGACAAGCGAGGTCGGCGTGGGCGCAGAGGCCGCGGTGGCGATGAACGCGGACGCCGCGGACGAGGAAGGCGAGGACGCGGGCGGGGACGACCGACGACCGATCAGGCGGTCGTACAACCCGGCGAGAGCTCCGACGGCGACGGCGAGCTGGCTACCAAGATTGCGACCCTTCTCGAAAAGGGCAGTCGGCGCGGATGGACGCAGCGAAAGATCGCCAAAGCCCTCGCTGAGCAACCGGGCATCGAGGCTGCCACCGACACGATGGTACGCAGCGTGCTCGAAGCGGCGAATGAACGCCGCGCCGCTGCCGGACACACGCCCCTGTTTACCGAGATGAAGCCCGGAACCTGGGCGCTGGCGGCCGCTTCCAGCGAGCAGCTCGCACGTTCATACTCGGCGCTCAGCACATGGCAGGCACAACACCGTGGGCTGCTTATCGACGAGCTGGCGGCGCGTATCGGGGACTTCGACTCCGCAACGGTTCGCTCGACGCTGCTCCTCGTACTTGAGCGCCTGGGCTATCGGGACATCGAAGCGATGGCGCACGGATCAACGTGGCTGGCGACGGTTTCCGTTGGGATGAGCGATGATCGTGTCGCCGTGCGAATTCACGACGAAGGCGAGACAGACATCGAGCATGTCGATGCCTTCCGAGAAGACCTGATCGACGCCGGTGCCGTAAGCGGTGTCCTGCTGACCACATCGGGGTCCACAGACGGCGCCGTGGAAAACGCCGACGGCACCCAGCCGAGGATCTCAGTGATCGACTCCGATGCCTTCGCGGAGTGGATGCTCCGGGCAGGTGTGGGCGTCGCGAAGATGAATCTCAACGTGAACTGCCTCGATGACGCGTTCTTTGCCTCGTGAACTGAAAGACGCCCGGCTCTCTTGGGAGCATTGGGGGCGAATTCGCTGGCATGATGCGATGCGGCGCCAGGACACGCGCTGGCAGGCGGTGGTCGACGGCAGCGAGTCCGGGGTTATCTACACCCTGGAACACGACCCGGTGATCACGCTTGGCCGGCGGGCGTCGGACGCAGATGTTCGAGCCGGTGAGGCGCTGCTCGCGACCCGTGGTGTCGAAGTGGTGCGGGCGGACCGCGGCGGCGAAGCGACCTATCACGGCCCCGGCCAGCTGGTTGTCTATGCCGTCGTTGACCTCGGCGTTCTCGGCATCGGCGTCAGCGACCTCGTGCGCGGCCTCGCAGCCTGCACCGCCGAGTACCTCGCCGATCTCGGAATCACGGCGGTCTACGATCCGAAGCACCCCGGCCTCTGGTCCGGCGGAGCCAAGATTGCAGCCGTGGGCATGCGAATCAGCCGCAATGTCTCCCGGCACGGACTGGCCCTGAATCTCCAAACCGCGCTGGACGCATTCGACCTGATCGTTCCCTGCGGAATGCCTGATGCCCGCACGACGAGCGTCGCAGCAGAGCTCGCTTCCGGCGCAACGCCGTCCCTGGAACAAGCAGCCGCCGATATCGCGGCGCGCTGTATTCGGAGATTTGGCACCGGGTGACGCCGGTCTTCTGCTCGCGCCACAGCGCTTGCCCGGCCGATTCCGGGATCACCCCAGGCGCTGCGCTACTTCGGTGGCGATCAACGCTGCGACGGCGTCGATCGACAGAGTGCCATCAACGCGCACCACATTGTCCGGGCGCTTCGCGATCGCCGCTTCGTAGGCTTCGCCGACCCGCTGCAGTGTCTCGACCGCCTCAAAGATCTCCGTCGCATCCCCACGGGCCATAATGCGTCGCGCGCACTCCTCCGCCGGCACTTCGATAAAGATCGTGAGGTCGGCAACGTCCGCGCGGCTGTTGATCTCAGCGATCCATTCCGCGTCGTTCTCGGTGCTCTGGTACGCCAGCGACGAATGCACGTAGCGATCGGAAACGACGACCGCGCCGCGGGCAAGCGCGGGACGTACAAGGGCGGCAAGATGATCCATGCGATCGGCCGCAAAGAGCAGCGCCAGCACCGCCGGATCAATGCGATCACCGCCCGGCATCACCAGCCGACGCCCCAGGGCCTGACGCGCCATCACGCCGAATGGGCCCGTCGAGGGCTCACGCGTCGCCACCACGGTACGACCGTTCGCCTCAAGGGTCCGTACCAGCTTCGACGCCTGGGTGGTGGTTCCGGCGCCGTCGAGTCCTTCGATTACAATGAACATGCCCCGTACATTGCGCATCCGCCGACGCGCTTCAACCCGGGTGCGTGGATGCGTGCGTGCGTGCGTGCGTGCGAGACTGCTCGCTGCGCGATCAGGGCTACCGCATTCGCTCGGTTGCCACCGGCGACCGGACTCACTTGCTTCTCGCGCTCTGCCAAAGGGCGCATGCGCCCTCCCGACCCCCTTGTGGAAAGCTCCGCTTTCCTTTTGGGCGGGCATCCACGTAGCACGTTCGAACCTGGCCACGCGCTTTCGCGTTTTGGCGGCCCCTCTATTACAGTGGCGCGCGTTGGTGGTGCGTTGGACCGCCTCCACCATGACGGAGAATTTCGCATGACGAAGATGAATGTGTTTGCCTGCACGGCAATGCTGCTCGCCGGCTTCATTGCAGGGTGCGGTGACAGCGACGACTCCGGCGTCGACGTCGAGGCAGATATCGGTGCAGACTCAGGGAACGACAGTAGCGACACCGCGGATGGCGACGACGGGAGTGACGCCGCCGATAGCAGCGACACCGCGGACAGTGCGGACGCTGTCACGGGCTTCACCTGCAACGGTGTGGCACCGGAAGACCTGCCGACTCCGACGACCTGCAACGGACATGCGGAGCTGTGCTCCCGTCGATTCAACGAGGTCGCGTTTGCGCAGACACACAACGCGATGTCGAACGCGGACGAAGGGTGGGTACCTCCGAATCAGACACATAACATCGAGCAGCAGCTGCGCGACGGGATCGAGAGCATGTTGCTCGACACCCATGAAGACGGCGGCGCCATCTCGCTGTGTCATTCCTTTTGCGATCTGGGCCGCCGCGACCTCGTCGATGGCCTGACAGCGATCCGAGAGCACCTCGACTGCAACCCGGGCGAGGTCTTTTCCATTTTCTTCGAGTCCTACATCTCAGACGAGCAAACAGCGGCGGCAATGAGCGAGAGCGGCCTCCTCGCCTACGCCCACGAACAGGCGACGGACGAGGAATGGCCCACACTTGGCGAGATGATCGAATCCGGAAAGCGCCTGGTCGTCTTCACACAGAGCGGCGGCAGCTACCCGTGGTATCACCTCACATGGGACTACGTGTGGGATACGGGCTACAGCTGGGAGACGGTCGAGGACTTTGACTGCGAGCGCGGACGCGGCTCGACCTCGCACCCTTTGTTTGCCATCAACCACTGGCTCTCAACCCCACTCTCTTCGCCGGCGAACGCCGAAGAAGCAAACACCGAAGAAGTTCTTGGTGGGCGCGTCGCACGCTGTAAAGAAGAGACCGGACAGCTGCCCAACTTCATCGCTGTCGACTTCTACGACATCGGCGTGCTCTTCGAAACCGTCGACGAACTCAACGGCTTCGCTGGTGAGACCGCTGGAGACTGAAAGTCTCGTGGCTCATTCCG
>JAUICO010000035.1 GCA_030427825.1 bacterium
AGACCGGGGTTCCGGAAGGCACGCTGCAGATGTTGCCGCAGCCGTTGCAGTTGTTGACGCTGGTCAGGGTGCTGGCTTCGCAGCCGTCTGCCGCTGACCCGTTGCAGTCTTCGAAGTTGGTATCGCATTCGCCGACCTCGCAGACGCCGTCGTTGCAGATGGCCGTGGTGTGGTTCGTGGAGCACACGTTGGCGCAGGCGCCGCAGGCGGTGGTGTCTGCTGAGAGGTCGACTTCGCAGCCGTTGTTCGGGTTGCCGTCGCAGTCCGCGAAGTCGCCCACGCAACCGATCATTTCACAGGCGCCGACGACACACTCTCCGATGCCGTTGGGGTAGGAGCACTCGTTGCCGCAGGTGCCGCAGTTCTGCTGATTGTTCAGCAGATCGATTTCGCAGCCGTCCCCATAGTTCAGGTTGCAGTCGGCGAAGCCGGGGCTGCAGGTGTTCAGTTCGCAGAGTCCATCGACACAGATCGCGGCGCCGTTATTGGTCTGGCAGAGGTCGCCGCAATCGCCGCAATTCTGGACGTCGTTGAAGATGTCGACTTCGCAGCCGTCGTTCGAGGCGTTGTTGCAGTCCTCGTAGCCGAAGTCGCAGAAGGTGATGGCGCAGCTGCCGCCGGTGCAGACGCTGGACGCGTTCTCGGCATCGCATACATTGCCGCAGACGCCGCAGTTGAAGAAGTCGTCGATGAATTCAACTTCGCAGCCGTTGACCGGGTCGTTGTCGCAATCCGCGAAGCCGCTCGCGCAGCCGACCAGTTCACAGGAGCCGTCGGTGCAGCTTCCCGCGCCGTCTTCGAATTCGCAGGCGTTGTTGCAGGTTCCGCAGTGCTCGTCGCTGAGCGCGAGATCGACTTCGCAGCCGTTGACCGGAAGGCTGTCACAGTCAGCGAAGCCGCCGAAGCATGCCCCGACGCCGCAGGTGCCGGCGCTGCACAGAGGGTCGGCGTTGGCGACGTTGCACACGTTGCCGCAGCCGCCGCAGCTGGTTGTGGTGTTGAGCACGTCGACTTCGCAGCCGTTGGCTACGTTGGTGTCGCAGTCCTGCCAGCCGAAGTCGCAGCCGATGAGGTTGCAGCCTGTGCCTTCACAGAGGGCGAAACCGTTGTTGATGTCGCAGGTCTGGCCGCAGGCGCCGCAGTTGTTGTTGTTGTCCACGAGGGCGGTCTCGCACCCGTCGTTCGGGTCATTGTTGCAGTCGTCGAAGCCGGGATTGCACTCGACGAGCTCACAGACGCCTTCGTTGCAGTTGCCGACGCCGTTGGCGTAGTCACATGCGTTGAAGCAGGCTCCACAGTTGTTGTCGTCGGTCTGCAGGCTGACTTCGCAGGTGGTGCCGTCGCCGTTGCAGTCGGCGAATCCGGTGTCGCAGTTGTCGAGTCCGCAGATGCCGTTGAGGCAGGCCGGGTTGCCTGAAGTGGCCGTGCACTCGTTGTCGCACGACGCGCAGTTGGCGACATCGGTCAGCAGGCTGACTTCACAGCCGTCGGCGGCCAGGTTGTTGCAGTCTGCGAAGTTGATGTCGCAGTTCGCGATCTGACAGACGCCGGCGCTGCACGCCGCCGTAGCGTTGGTCTCGTCGCATACAGCGGCGCAGGTGCCGCAGTTGGTCTTGTCGGTGTTGAGGTTGATCTCGCACCCGTCGCTGGGGTCGTTGTTGCAGTCGCTGAAGCCGTTGGCGCAGGCCTGCAGCTCGCAGGTGCCGGCGTTGCAGGTGGCCACGCCGTTGTTGAAGGAGCAGGCGTCGCCGCAGCCGCCGCAGTTGCTGAGCTCGGTGAGCACGTTCACTTCGCACCCGTCGCTGGGGTCGTCGTTGCAGTCGACAAAGCCCGGGTCGCAGGCACCGACTTCGCAGGAGCCGGTGATGCACTGCGGAGCGCCGTTCGCGATCGTGCATACGTCGCCGCATGCGCCACAGTTGTTTGTGTTGCTGAAGATGCTGATCTCGCAGCCGTCGACCGCGAGGTCGTTGCAGTCGTCGAATCCGGCGTCGCATTCAGTGACTTCGCAGACGCCGGCAGTACAAACCGCGACACCGTTGTTGTCGGAGCAGGCGCTGTTGCACGCGGAGCAGTTGCCGGAGTCGGTGTTGAGGTTGACCTCGCACCCGTCGACCGGGTCGCCGTTGCAGTCGGCGAAGCCCGGGTTGCAGGCAGCCAGCTCGCAGACCGTGGCATTACAGACCGCGACGCCGTTCGGGTAGGAGCAGGCGTTGTCGCAGGCGCCGCAGTTGTTGGCGTCGGTGCCGAGGACAATCTCGCAACCGTCCGTGTTATCGCCGTTACAGTTGGCGAAGCCGTCGCCGCACTCGTCGACGGTACACACGCCCGCCACGCAGGCGGGTGTTCCGGAAGGCACGCTGCAGATGTTGCCACAGCCGTTGCAGTTGTTGACGCTGGTCAGGGTGCTGGCTTCGCAGCCGTCTGCCGCCGACCCGTTGCAGTCTTCGAAGTTTGTATCGCACTCGCCGACTTCGCAGATGCCGTCGTTGCAGACGGCCGTCGTGTGATTGGTCGAGCAGACATTCGCGCAGGCGCCGCAGGCGGTGGTGTCCGCCGAGAGGTCGACCTCACAGCCGTTGTTCGGGTTGCCGTCGCAGTCCGCGAAGTCACCGACGCAGCCGATCATCTCGCAGACCCCGGCGACACACTCGCCGATGCCGTTGGGGTAGGAGCACTCGTTGCCGCAGGAGCCGCAGTTTTGCTGGTTGTTCAGCAGATCGGTTTCACAGCCGTCTCCGTAGTTCAGGTTGCAGTCGGCGAATCCGGCGCTGCATGTATCCAGCTCGCAAATGCCGTCCATGCAGATCGCGGCGCCGTTGTTGGTCTGACAGAGGGTGCCGCAGGAGCCGCAGTTCACCGCGTCGTTGAAGATGTCGACTTCGCAGCCGTCGTTTGTTGCGTTGTTGCAGTCCTGGTATCCGAAGTCGCAGAAGGTGATCGCGCAGCTGGCGCCGGTACAGACGCTGGAGGCGTTGTCAGCTTCACACACATTGCCGCAGATACCGCAGTTGAAGAAGTCATCGATGAACTCGACTTCGCAGCCGTTGACCGGGTCGTTGTCACAATCGGCGAATCCGCTCGCGCAGCCGACCAGCTCGCATGAGCCGTCTTCGCAGCTGCCGGCCCCGTCACTGAATTCGCAGGAGTTGCCGCATGCACCGCAATGCTCATCGCTGAGATCCAGATCAACCTCACAGCCGTTGCCGGGCAGATTGTCGCAGTCGGCGAAGCCGCCGAAGCAGGCCCCGACGCCGCAGGTGCCGGCGCTGCACACCGGATCCGCATTGGCGACATTGCACACGATGCCGCAGCCGCCGCAGCTGGTCGTGGTGTTGAGTACGTTGACTTCGCAGCCGTTGGCCACATCGCCGTCGCAGTCCTGCCAGCCAAAATCACAACCAAGCAGCTCGCAGGAGGTGCCGTTGCAGGGGGCGAAACCGTTGGGGACGTCGCAGTCGGCGCCGCAGGCGCCGCAGGCGAAGTTGTTGTCCACCAGTGAGGTCTCGCAGCCGTTGCTCTCGTCGTTGTCGCAGTCGTCGAATCCGGTGTCGCAGTCTGTGAGCTCGCAGATGCCGCCGACACAGATTCCGGTGCCGTCTGCGTAGGTGCACTCGGTGAAGCAGCCACCGCAGTTGGCCGCGTCTGTAGTGATGTTGGTCTCGCAGGTGATGCCATCGCCGTCGCAGTCCGCGAATCCGGGGTCGCAGTTGTCGACGCCGCAAACGCCGGCGATGCAGGCCGGGTCGCCGGAGGAGACGGTGCAGACGTTATCGCAGGTCGCGCAGTTGTTTACGTCGGTGTTGAGGCTGATCTCGCAGCCGTTGCCCGCCTGCGCGTCGCAGTCGTCGAAGCCCTCGTCGCAGGAGACGATCTGGCAGGTGCCCGCATTGCAGGTCGCGGTGGCGTTGGTCTCGTTGCAGATGGTGCCGCATGCACCGCAGTTTGCGAGGTCGCTGTTGAGGTCGATCTCGCAGCCGTTGGTCGGGTCGCCGTCGCAATCACGGAAGCCCTCCTCACAGGCCTGTAGGACGCAGTTGCCCGCGTCACAGATGGCGACGCCGTTGTCGAACTGACAGACGTTTCCGCAGGTGCCGCAGTTGTTGAGCTCGTCGAGGATATTGATCTCGCACCCGGTCGACGGGTTGCCATCGCAGTCGACGAAGCCGGCATCGCACGCGCCGGTCTCGCAGGTGCCGCCGTCGCAGACCGGCGTGCCGTTCTCGGTCGTGCAGATCTGATTGCAGGTACCGCAGTTGTTCACGTTGGCGTCGGTCGCGATCTCGCAGCCGTCGATTGCGAGACCGTTGCAGTCTGCGAATCCGCTGACACAGCTGTCGATTTGGCAGTTGGCGGCGACACAGGTGGTATCGGCGTTGTTGTCCGAGCAGGCGCTGCCGCAGGCCGAGCAGTTGTCGGCGTCTGTCGCCAGATCGACCTCGCAGCCGTCCGCCGCTTCGCCGTTGCAGTCCGCAAAGCCGGGTTCACAGCCGGCGAGCACACAGCCACCTTCGTCGCAGACCGGGATTCCGTTCGGGAACACGCACACAGTGCCGCATGCGCCGCAGTTGTTGATCGTGGAGTCCAGGACCGCTTCGCAGCCGTTTAAGGGGCTGCCGTCGCAGTCGGCGAAGCCGTCTTCGCAGTCATCGACGCCGCACACGCCGGCCACGCAGATCGCGTTGCCGTTGTCCGCGGTGCAGACTTCTTCGCACTCACCGCAGTTCAGGGCGCTGGTGTTGAGGTTCACTTCGCAGCCGTTGGCGGCCACAGCGTCACAATCGGCGAAGCCTTCGTCGCAGCTGGTCAGTTGGCAGATGCCGCTGCGGCACGCCGTCGTGCCGCCGTCATCGTTGCACATGAACTCGCAGCTGCCGCAGTTGTTGTTGTCTTCGTCGGTGAAGACCTCACAGCCGTTGCTCGGGTCGCCGTCGCAGTTGCCCCAGCCCTCAACGCAGCCGACGAATTCGCATACGCCGTCGTTGCATTGCCCCACGCCGTTGTCGAACTCGCACGCCGCTCCGCAGCTGCCGCAGTGGAGCTCGCTCGACGAGACGTCGGTTTCGCAGCCGGAGTCGTAGTCGTTGTCGCAGTCGCCAAGGCCGGCGTCGCAGGACACAATCTCGCAGCTGCCCGTCGAGCAGATCGATTCGGCGAAGGCCGCATCGCAGGAGATCCCGCAGGCGCCGCAGTTGATCAGACTGGTGTCGAAGTCGAAGTCCTCGTCCACGAGATCGTCGCAGTCATTGTCGAGGAAGTCGCATGTCTCCGGCGCGTTCTCGTAGATGGTGGTCAGCGTGTCGTCGCAGTCGATGCCCGCACACGCAGAGCCGAGGCCGTAGCCGTCGCCGTCGTTGTCGAGGCAGTCGTTGCACACTCCGAGTGTAGGCAGGCACTGGTCGTAGGTGATGGTCTGGCCGTCTTCTACGCGGGTGACTTCCTCGCAATCAAAGCCCACCGGACACTCCGAGTTCGAGCAGTCCGTGGTGCAGAAGGACCCGTCCGCGAGGGCGGAGCAGAGGGAGCCGAACGCGGCGCAGTCACTGTCGTCGTCACAGGAATCGCAGAGGCCGGTCGCGATCGGCACACAGAGCTCGATAACGTCGCCGCCCGAAGTCTGCAGGAGTCGGCATTCCCAGTCCGGGTTCACGCAGTCTTCGTCGTCGGAGCATACGCGCGTGCATTGATCACCGGAGTCGGTGGTGATGCAGATGTTCGATGCGCAGTCGTCGTCGTTGTCGCAGGGACACTGGTACTCACCGTTCTGACAATCGCCGCCGTCGGTCTCGCTGCCGTCGGTGTCTTCCGCATCGTCGGTGTCGGTATCCTCGGGCGTGTCTGAGGTGTCGACGTCGAAGCCGCCGTCCTCGTCAACTTCGACCACGCAGAAGCCGTCCTCGCAGACGCCGCTCTCGCACTCGACCGAGGTTACACAGGGGATCCCTGAAGCATCATCGCCGCACCCGTCGCCGCAGCCGACCGAGAGCAGGAGAGCCAGCGCCGGGATGGTGAACGAAAAGGCGCTGCGCAGCGAGAAGAATGACGGTGCCATGATGCACACTCCTTTCAGGTACTTGATTGTTACCGATACGATGTACCGCTCAATGTACCCGGATCCGTCGATCTTCGCGAGTCCTATGTCGACGGGTTTATTCCCGGTGATGCCGCCTGGAGTCATTGTTTGCGGCAGGACGGTGGGGAAGCGGCGCGCCGGGAGTTGTGATCAGCTCCCCACGAGTTTCGATGCGGTCGCGCCGCGGTCCCGCAGGAAGCCGCCTGCAGGCGCCCGATTGGCATTGCATTGCCTTCGCCGAAGCACTACCTCGCGCCACGAACTCGCGTCGCTGCGACAGCCTGAGATGTACGTCACCGGCGCATCCGGAGGCCTGCAATCCTCGCGTTGCGAGCGCACTTCCATCCGGGCCGCAGACAGGCCGACACGAAAAACATCGAACGAGCGGCCAGATGTCAGACCCCAGGCAGAGATTCGAGAACGCTACCGGAACCATACCGGAGCGTCTGTACGAGCAGATGGCGCTGATTCGGCGCTTCGAGGTGCGTCTGCTCGAACTCTTCGAAGAGGGCGTGCTCTTCGGTACGACCCACTGCTGTATCGGCCAGGAAGCCGACTGCGCCGGCGTGATCAGCCATCTCGGCGCCGACGATGTCATCTTCAGCAACCACCGTTGTCACGGGCACTTTCTCTCCTACACCGACGATCCGCGCTCGCTGATGGCAGAGCTCATGGGACGTCTTGGTGGCGTATGCGGTGGCCGCGGTGGCAGCCAGCACATCTGCTACGACAACATGTACACCAACGGCATCCAGGGCGGGATCGTCCCCAACGCTGTAGGGATGGCGCTCGCCGAGAAGATGAAAGGCAGCGGGGCGATCGCGACCGTGTTCATCGGTGATGGCACGCTTGGCCAGGGCGTAGTCTATGAAGCGATGAATATGGCGTCGCTGTGGAGCCTGCCGATCCTCATCGTCTGCGAAAACAACGAGTGGGCGCAGAGCACACCGACCCGCCTGGAGCTGGCGGGCAAGATCACCGCGCGCGCTGCGGCGATGGGCCTGAACACCAGCGAAATCACGTCCACAGACGGCGTAGAGATGTATGAGCACTTCGCACCGATCGTCGAATCGGTGCGCAGAGAGTCGCGACCGCATTTTGCCCTGATCAACACCTACCGCCTCTGTCATCACTCGAAGAGCGATGACAAACGGCCGCGCGATGAGGTCGAGGCCCGACGGGTCGATGACCCGATCCCGAAACTGCGGGCTCGGCTCGATGAAAGCACCGCAGCGCGTATCGAGGAGATCGCGGCAGAACGAGTTGAGGACGCGATCAAGTGGTCGCGTGAGCAGCCCTTTCCCGAGCTCGGGCGGCACCTGGATGCCCTCGATCTCGTAGACGCTCGGGGCGTCGGCGGCGACAGCGGGCAGGTGCAGTCATGAAAGACAACGTCCTGAACTCACTCAACGCGGGCCTACGGTCGATCCTCGAGTCTGCCCCTGAAGCCTTCATCATGGGCGAGGACATTCTCGACCCCTATGGCGGCGCGTTCAAGGTGGTCGCCGGGCTGTCGACAGACTTCCCCGATCGCGTGATCCCGACGCCGATCAGCGAGGCCGGATTCATCGGTCTGGCGACGGGAGCCGCCATGCGTGGCATGCGGCCGGTTGTTGAGATCATGTTCGGCGACTTCCTGATGCTGGCGGCCGATCAGCTGCTGAATCATGCGACGAAGTATCCGTGGATGTACAACGACAAGGTGCGCGTACCGTTGGTGATTCGCGCCGCGATGGGTGCCCGTCGCGGCTACGGCCCAACCCACAGCCAGTCGATTGAAAAACACTTCTTCGGGATGCCGGGCCTTGTGGTCGTCGCTCCTTCTCCCTTTCACGACCCGGGCGCGCTTCTGAAGAGCGCCTGCGTTGAGGACCATCGTCCGGTTCTCTTCGTCGAGAACAAGCTGATGTACGCGCGGCGCCTGCAGCGGCCTGACGCTGACGGCCTCGTCGCGGGTATGAACGTGCGTTCGAGCGGCGGGCGCTACCCGACGGTCTCGCTGTCATTTGACGACTTTGCGGAAGCGGACGTGACCCTGGTCGCCTACGGCGGCATGGCGGAGATCGCCGTCGAAGCGGCGACCACTCTGATGATGGAGCAGGAGATCAGCGCCGAGGTGCTGCTGCCTTCATCGCTCAATCCTCTGGATCTGGAGCCCCTCGTCGACGCAGTGAAGCGCTCCGGACGCCTTGTGGTCGCTGAGGAGTCCACGCAGACCGCAGGCTTTGGCTCCGAGGTCATCTCCTCGGTGCTTCCGGCGGCGTTTGACCGGCTGAAGGCGGCGCCGGTTCGGGTGTCGTCGAAGAACCTGCCAATCGCAAACACGGTTACACTGGAGTCAGAGATTCTGCCTCAGGTTGCTGACATCGTCTCGGCGGTTCGCCGTATCTTGTAGCTCCTCTTTTCGTACGGGTGGTCATGGAGATTCTGCGAATTCCCCAACTTAACGCCAACGAGGACGAGTTTTTCGTTACCGAGATTCGCTGTGCTGACGGCGACGCGGTTCGAAAAGGCGACGTGCTCTTCGTGTTGGAGTCTACGAAGGCCACGATGGACTTCGAATCGCCGGCGGACGGTTTTCTGCGTGGGCTGCAGGTGCGAGAGGGAGAGGGGTATCCCGTGTCGCGCGTCATGGCCGTAATCACGGCGACCGCGACCGAGGAGATCTCCCTGCCGGACAGCGGTGGTGGTGACGCAGCCGGGGCTGTGCGCGCGACGAACAAGGCGCAGGTTCTGGCTCAGGAGCTGGGCGTGGATCTGTCCCTGCTCAAGGTCACAGGCATGATTCGCGAGAAGCATGTACGTACCTTTCACGCCGAGAACGCCGCGTCGCAGATTGAACGCCCGTCGGTGAGCGAGCTGCCGCTGCCGGACGCGCCGCGAGCCGTCGGGATTCTCGGCGCCGGCGGCCATGCGCGCGTGCTTGTAGACCTCATGCGCGAGACCGACGGGGCGCTGCAGCCTGTCGCAGCGTTCGACGATTCGCCGTCTGCACCTGCGGACGTTCTCGGCGTGCCGGTCGCCGGACACAGTGACCTCATGGCTGAGCTGCAGGAACGCGGCGTCACGCAGGCGGCGCTGGGTGTCGGCGCGGTTACGCGCAACCAGCTTCGCGTGACACTCTTCGAACGACTTCGATCGATGGGTTTTGAGCTTCCGGCGCTTGTGCACCCCAGGAGCCTGATCGAAGCATCGGCCGTGATCGCCGACGGTGCGCAGATTTTCGCCGGCGCGATCGTCGGCTCGAACGTACGAATCGGAACCAACGCGATCGTGAACAGCGGCGTCGTAGTCTCGCACGACTGTGTGATCGGAGATCACGTGCACCTTACCCCCGGCTGCACGCTGGCCGGCAACGTGAAGGTGGGCGCCGGATCCGTCATCGGTATGGGCGTGACCATCTATCTGGGCGTCGAGATCGGGTCGAACGTCACGATCGCAAACGGCGCCCACGTCATGACCAACGTGGCTGACGGCGAATACGTGAAGGCGCACGCCGGCTGAGGTCAATGGGGCCGGGCGGACGGCAGCCGTATCCGCCGACCGGGTCAGTCGCTCCGGCGGATGCCACCCAGCTTGCTGAGCATTCCAAACATGGCTGCCGCGATGAGCTGGATGTGGTGCTCGCTCTCGGGTGAGCTGCGATCCGACTCCGGCACCACAGACGCCGAGATTGCTTCACCCAGGAAGAGATCTACGGCCATTCCGGCCGCAGCGCGTACCAGGTCGTCGGTGTGAGCTGGCAGCCCAAGCCATCGGACAACGGATTCCCGGACTGCGGCTCTGTATTCTATGTGCAGGGGGAGCAGGGCACCCCGGAGCTCGCTGTCGCAACGTGAGGCGATCAGCAGCTCGTGCCAAACGGCGTCGATATCGCTGCGGCACGCGTCTCGGCAGAAGCGAAGGCCGAACTCGAGCGACTCCACGCTCACGCCCCGGACCGGCAGCTGCGACACGGCCAGCTCGAAGCGTTCCAATTGCTGACGACTGACATCCGCGGCAGCGGCGATCAGCAGTGCAACGCGCGTCGGATAGTGGCGAAAGAGTCCTCCCTGCGACACCCCGGCTCGACGACAGATCTCGCTTGTGGACGCACGAGCATAGCCCAGCTCGTTGATCGCTTCGATCGTGGCATCCAGCAGCCTTCGCTGGGTCTGCTGCCGCCGCTCGGCCTGTGTTCGTCTGCGCTGTCCATGAAGTGCCGTCATGCCCTCTACTCCGCCGCATCCGAGAGAGAAGCGCTGACTGCGCCACCATCGGCGATCTCGCTCGCATTGTGTTCGCCGCAACGAAGGAAGCTCCCGTGACGTCGGCTCCTGCCAAAGCCCTCGGCGAACACGCCGTTCTCGTACACCACCTCGCCGTTGATGATCGTGGCAGTGACCGCGCTGTCGTTGCGACGCACCATGCGAGAATGGCCACCGAAGAAATCCATCGGGGCTTCGTGATAGGCGAGCAGATCGTCGTTCAATCCTTCCGGGTCGATGATCGCGATATCCGCTCTTCGGCCGGGGGCCAGGGCGCCCGCGTCGATCTCGTGCCACTCGGCGATGTCTCCGGTCAGTCGCTGTACAACGCGCTCTACCGGAGCGCAGGGCTCGCCACTGTCGGCAGCATCACGAGCGGCTTTCAGCGCGCAGAGGTGGAAGTTGTAGAAGGCCATATTGCGAAGGTGCGCGCCGGCGTCTGAGAACCCCAGCTGCAGATTCGGATCGCCGAGCATCAGCCGGACTTTTTCAGGGCGGTGGTTTGCGATCGTCGTGCGCCATCGCAGACCGTCGCCGAATTCCACCACCAGGTCGAGGAATGCCTCGGCGGGGTGCACGCCCCGTTCGTCGGCGACCTCTCCAAAGCTGCGCCCGACGTGCAGTCCGTCCGGCGTCGAGACGATCATCGCGTCGTAGAAGTCCCGTTGCCAGACTCGCGGCGAGAAGCGGGTTTCGTAGTCGCTGACGAAGCGCTTTCGGTACTCCGGCGTCTTCAGCAGCTTGTTGCGCTCCAGTTGAGTGCGGAGGCGGAGGGCCTCTTCGCCGGCATCGAACTCTTCGAACACGACGAGATCGATGCCGTCCGCGTAGACCTCGAAGGGCATCGGCAGCGCCTGCCACCGCAGCTGTCCACCGAGTCCGCCGTTGACGACCCGCGAGCTCGCACGCAGGGCGCCGAATATCCACGGCGTCGACTTTGTGTCGGCGCAGGTGATGAGCGTGGTCTTCAGCCCCCGCCGAAGCCCGAAGAAGCTGCAGCTGCCGAGGGCAAACGCGATAGCGTTGTACTTCGTAACCAGGTTCGGTGCGCTCTGAAGGATACGGCCTCGGCGCCGCAGGAGCTTGTGGAGCCGTTTGGTCTCGCGTCGCCGCGCGAAAGTCGACGGGAGTCTGCTGGAACCGAAGCGGTCGCCATCCACCTTGTCCCAGGGGTTCGTCATCGACGACATGCCCAGAAGTCCGGCGTCGAGGCCTTCGGTGAGCAGCGCTTCCATCTCGTCCAGCTCTGCGTCCGTCGGTTTCTCGCGCGGGTCCACTGCGCGCCCCAGGCCCATGACGCGAGCCCTGAGATCTGAGTGCCCCGCGTACGCGGCTACGTTGGGCCCAAGTGGCAGGCCCTCGACATGTTCGATGAAGCCGGCTGCGCTTCGCCAGGTCTTCTTCTGCTGAAGCAGCGGTAATACGAAGTCGCGGGGCAGTGCTTCCACGCGGGTAAAGATGTCCGAGCAGTCTTCTGCGTCTGCGTACATGACGCTCAGGGAGCACGATCCCATGACGACGGTCGTGACCCCATGACGTACGGACTCGTGGAGGCCGGGCGCTGCCAGCAACTCCGCGTCGTAGTGCGTGTGATTGTCGATGAACCCGGGCATCACCCACCGACCGGTCACGTCGATCACACGGGCATCTCCGTCGTCCGCCAAAGGCTCAATGCCCATCGCAACGATCACACCGTCTCGTATGCCGAGGTTCATGGTGCGGCCGGGGGATCCACTCCCGTCGAAGACGAGCCCGTTGTTCAAGATCAGGTCGTACATGCGAGCCTCCGGGTGGCATGTCGGATTCACTCTAATTTAGAAAGCGAGTGCTCGCAATCTTGATTTTGTCGTCGCATAACGCAGAACGCAGGCGCGACGTACGTCGGCCTGCGTTGAGGTGTGGAGAAGCGGCTACGGGGTTGTGCTGAGCGCTACTCTGCGGCGTCAGGGACGAGCCAGTCGGCGAACTTCAGAACGCGGCCGAAGGCTCCACCGCTCTGTGCCAACGTGTCCTCGCCCTGATCGAGCTTCGAGCCGGCGACGAACTGCTCGGGCGGACGCCCGAGGCCGGCCCGGGTAGCTGCCGCAGCGACGCCGAGGAGCGTCGTGTGGCCTGCGGTCCACGCAGACACTGCGCGCAGCAGGTGTGCGTGCTGTACTGCTTTGGGCTGCTCGCACAGGGGCACGGGAATCTCGTCGTGCACACGGCGGATCGAGCGCTCGTAGAGCGCTTCGAACTTGTCGAGCACCACGTCCGGGTGTGAGGTCCGACGGGCGATGGTCGCTGCCTGCTTACCCTGCCGGCGGCGCAATGAGGCGTTGCCGGTGAGGTCAAGGATAGCGCTCGTGAATCGAGCGTGTGAGTCCGTGCAGTTCGGCTCAACGAGGAAGCCGTTGAGCTGATCGCGTACCTGGTGCGCGACGCCCATTCGATCATCGTAGGCCACGCAGGGCAGCCCACACCAGAGCGCTTCATTGACGACGTTGCCGAAGGTCTCGGACACCGAGGTGTACACAAAGATGTCTCCCCAGGTGTACCAGTCCACCAGGCGATCGTGGGTCACTTCGCCGGAGAAGTGGATACGATCACGGTAGCGCGACTTGTCGGCCAGGGCCTTGAGGTTCGAGTGCTCGTGTCCGTCACCCACAAGAGTCAGAGTGATCTCGTGATCGGCGGCAGCCACGTGCTTGTCGAAGATCTCGATCAGCTCGTCGAGGCTCTTTTCACGATCGTGGCGACAGACGACCACCAGGCGCTTCCCTGCCGTGAAGTGGCTGGGATAGGGATCTTCCTGTGACGGGGCGTCGAAGGTCGCCGGGTTGATGGGGCGACCGACGGTCTCGATGGGTACGGTGACACCGCGCTCACGCCAGTAGTCGACCATGAATCGACTCTGGACGATCAGTCCGTCGCCAAGATTGCAGGTGGCCGCGAAGCTGCGTTCGACGTTGTAGGCCGTCTGTTTGAGACCGGCACGGACGAAGTCGTTGTTGTACAGCTTGTCGCCCACCAGGAAGTGGCTGTGCGTCGGCAGGTGAATGATGTGCGTGTTCAACATCGGGATGCGGTACATTTTCCGCAGCCACCCACCGTAGTGGATCATATGATTGTTGATCTGACCGTGAATCACGTCGATCTTTGGGACGCTCGTGAGCTGGCGGGCGGGCCAGGGCATCACGACCTTCGTCTTCGGGTGGGTGGGGTACGGGACGCCGTGAAAGAGATGATGCTCTTCCGTACTCCAGTCGCCGTCCGCACCATCGGTTCGGGGACCGATCAGAACGGCATCGTGCCCTCGTCGCCGCAGGTTGTCGCGCAGAAAGGCGGTGTGAATGGCCGGCCCGGATTGGACAGCCAGTGTCGGATAGTCGGTGAAGATTCCTACGCGCATCGCAAACTCCCAAAGTGCCCGGGGGGCTCAATGACGCCGGCACTACGATGCCAGCCTGCCCCTCCTGCACCTCAGTCGTCGCTTAGTCCACCGTTTTGTGCAAAAAATCGAAGAAAATCAGCGATTTGGAGTACGTTTACCCCAGGTGGAGTACGGCTGCTCCACAACTCGGGGCACCCGTACGCGGCTCCTGCTACTCGAGGAAGCGGGCCGAGAGCACGACTGCGCCGGATTCCGGCACGTTGACGTCGTAGACGCGCTCCACGGTCCCCGCCGGGCCGTCCGCTACCAGGCTGACCCGCGCCGGTCCGGCGGAGGTCGACTGCCGAACGATGTTCACCGACGCCGGAATCGTCGACCAGCCCCGCGTGTCCGGCACGTCCGCGATCTGCATCGCCGCCTGCGCGAACAGGCCCGCGAGCTGAAAGAGGCCGCCCACGACATCGCCGCCGTCGATGTCGCCGTCTTCCTCTTCCTCGTCATCGCCGGCGTTCGAAACCGCCCTGCCGACTCCCTGTAGTCCTTCGCGAATCGTGATTCGCGTCAGCGCGCGTGTGATCGCTCCCCAGGCGATTGCGGGCCTATCTGCCTCGAATTGTGCGATCGCAAGACCGGCGACATCGCCCACGAGGGGAATTGTGACGATGTCCTCGCCAATCACCAGGTGTGATCGCTGAAACCCTGACTCCGGTACTTCGAGCACCGGAAAGTTCACCCAGGTCAGCAGCTCTTCTGCGCTGAACCTGCCGACAAGTTCCGTCTCCTCACCGGTAAGAGCGAAGTCATCATTGAGCCAGCCGAGGACCAGACCCACCGGCAGATGCTCGGCTTTTCGCCGCGGGCCTGTGCCGACGAAGGTGATCGCGATGATCTCAGGGTTTTCCCGCGGCTGCCCGAGCTGTTCGAGCGACCGAGCGAGGCCGGGAAGCTCAGCGATCGCCAGCGCGTCCGTATAAAAGCGCCGTGCATTGGAGTGCTGTCCGCCCAGCTCTGCTGCGAGTCCCGCGAGGTATCCGGCGGTCGCCATCATGGGATGCGCTTCGTACCCCGAGCTCTCGAAGTACTCGAGTAGGACCGCGATGCGTCTTGCTTCGACGTTCGCGCTGCGTACGTCTCCCAGGGCAAGGTAACTGGCCAGCGAGCTGATGTTGACCATCAGCTTCTCGTACACCGGAGTGCGGTAGTTCTTTGCGCTGCCCGACCAGAGGTACTCTGCCACGCCGCTCATCCCCTGCGGGGTAAGGTCGAGCAGCTCTAGCATCTGGTCGGCTTCATTGAAGTCGCGGGCTGCTGCTGCGTGGTCGCCGCTGCCCTGAAAGATGCTCGCCCTCTCGAGCATCAGCAGCGGGACGTTGCGGGACTCCGGCTTCTTGCCTGCGAACCCGCGGTCGATCAGCTCGTCGAGCGCTGCCACGGCTGCTGCGGGGTCTCCGGCTTCAAGCAGCCCGAATACATCGGACAGGCGCGAAGTGTAGTCGCGGCCACATCCAGTGACCGGCGCGGCGAAGAGCACGACGAGCGACAATACGAGGCCACGGGCGAACAGGCCGCCGCGACCCCACACATCTGTGGCGCAATTCTTCACCAATAGCCTCCCGGTCGCCGCGGATCAGAGCGGCACGATGCCCTTGGTGAGGACGGCCTGGTTCTGCCAGGTGATCGCACCGGTCTCTACGCTGATCGCCTGCATGAACATGAAGTACTGCACGCGGCGCGATGATGCGGTGCGCTCGGAGTTGTCCACAACGCGACCGGTCACAAAGTAGTGAACGCCAAGCTGGCGGCCCACGGCAACCGCGCGACTCTGGTCGAAGAGCTCACCCTGCTGCAGCAGCAGCTCGTCGATGATCTGATCGCGAAGGGGCTCGGCGACGACGGTGAAGCCGCTGTTGTTTACGAGCCGCGTCTCGACCATGCCGATCAACGCGTGAAGCTGCGCTTCCACGTGCTCTGTGGTGAGGTTCTCCATCGGCATGACCGCGACTGTCTCGCCGGTGCCATTGCGAAGGGAGTTCTGGTACCAGCGCGACTGGGTCATCGAGAGCATGTTCTCTTCGAAGAGTCGCTCAAGATCGCGCCTGTCGAGGCCGACACCCATCGCCGGGTCGTCCAGACCGGGCATGTCGTCGCCGCGAACATATGTGGGCTGCGGCGCGCGGCAGGCAGCGAAGAAGATGCCTGCGAACAGGACTGCGATGATGGTGTGTTTCTGCATCAGTTCCTCTGAAGTGCTCTGTTTCAGGGTTGGGAGGTCATCCCACGCGGTAGCGGTCGTCAGCGTCGCGGACGACGCCCAACCGATGTGAGACGAGGCCAACGACTCCGATATTCAAACCGATACCACGAATCGTCGCCACAGGCTCGCGTGCGGAAAAATCGTCCGGCGATGGGGCGACCGGGGGTGTCCGCGGCTAGTAGCGCACCGCCTCGATCGGCCCCTGCCGAGGCACGGTGAAGCGGTATCCGCATGGCGCTGTGAACGAAGTAGTTGAGCCGTCGAGGTCCGGCCAGCGGACGCGCACTTCTGCGGAGCACTCGCTTCCCAGCCCAAAGTGCGCCACCAGCTCATCCTGCATCCCGTAGTGCCCATGCCCGCCGCCAATCTCACGCACCTGGGTGCCGGCGCTGCTCGTGACTTCGACCCGTGCACCGATCCCGGCCCGGTTGCTGCCCGCGCCGCCGACGAGGACCACCTGCAGCGAGTTTGCGCGGTCGCCGGCCACATTCTCGAAGAGTCTGACCTGCGTGGTCTCGTAGCAGTTGTTCGCGTCGTCGGCTGAGCACCGCGAGCGGCTGTGACCAACGACAATGTCCATATCACCGTCCCGGTCGAAGTCGGCGATCGCCGAGCCGTGGCTGCGGTTGTGGTCAATTCCCACATCGACCGGCACTTCTTCAAACCGCAGGTCGCTGCGCTGGTGGAAGAGCAGGCCGTGATTGCCCGGATAATCAGTCGCTCCCACATACACATCGAGGCGGCCGTCGTTGTCGAAGTCGAAGGTCGAGGCGGTGATGTCGCCGTGGTCCCATGGGATCGTGCTGCCGCGCGTCAGCCCGGTCTGCGCGTTGCCCGGCCGCTCGAAGCGCGGGTCGGCCGCACCAATGTTCACCAGAATCTCCGAGGAATCGGAGCTTGCCCCCACGTCCCAGTGGTGAATCTCGGCTGTTAACAGGTCCAGGTGCCCGTCGTTGTTTAGATCCGCACATAGGGTAGCGCCGCTGTTGCCGCCGAGCCGAAATGGCTCTCTGTCGTTGGCATGGGTCCATCGAAGAGCGTCGCCATCATCCTGACAGGCGATGTACTGCGGCGCCGGCACGCCTGCGCATTCATCATCCTCAGGATGCAGCGCGCACCAGCACCGTGCGGATTCGTTATCGGTCCAATCGGTCGCGTCATCCGAGGCGTATCCTGATGAGAGCGAGCGATTGAGATAGCGGCCTTCGTCGTTCAGCCAGAGATGATTCGGAGCGCGGCCATAGGATGCGGCCAACAACTCGGGCCAGCCGTCGTTGTTGAGGTCGCAGGCCGCCGATGACCACGCGTTGCTGTGCGCCCGTGCCCCGTTTAGAGATTCTACGCTGATCCAGTCCTCTGTCTGCAGGCCGCGTGCTTCGGTTTCGTCGACGAAGCCGCCCTGGCCGTCACCGATGAAGAGGCGGTCCTGCAGGGGTGAGCCGGAGCTGCCCTCTGCCACAAAGAGATCCAGATTTCCGTCGCGATTGATGTCCACGAAGGTAGCGCCGGCGGGATTCGTGGGCTCGAGGGCCATACGGAGCGGGCTGTCCGCAGGTCCGAGTCGGAAGGTCCCATCGCCGGCGTTCAGCAGGAGCTCTGAGGTCTCGCCTTCGTCCGCGTCGCCGGCGCCCAGACCGGCGTAGAAGTCCATGTCGCCGTCGTTGTCGACATCGCCGGCGGCGAACACATCACCCGGTCGGCCGAGGAACCCCGCCGGGCTTCGTCGTTCAAAGAGGCCGGACCACGCGGTCTCATCTTCGAAGCCGTTACCGGTATTGCGCAGGAGCCAGTGGTGGCGGGTGCCACCGTCCGAGAAGTCGTCAAAACGGGGTCCGCCGCGCCGTACGAGCAGATCGCTGCGGCCGTCTCCGTCGTAATCGACGCTGAGAATCCGGACCCCCTGCACGCCGATGTCTTCGAGGCCCCAGGCCGCTGTCGCCTCACGAAACGCCGGGGTGCTTCCGTCCCACAGGTGCACTTCCGGCTCCGTCTCGGCGCACAGGCTGAGCTCTTCGAAGCAGGTCTCGGCGGGTGCGCAGATCGGTCCTTCCTGACCGCAGGATACTTGGTCGTCGCTCCTGCCGCAGCCGTAACACGGCACGGCGCACGCGATCAGGGCCGCGATGCCAACCACTCTTGCGTTCACATCAAGCTCCATTCATGGCGAGCGCACGGTGCGCGGTCATGCTGCCGGCAGTACGCCGTTTACCGGCGCGGCTTGTTCGCAGCTGAGATCGAAATCACCTTGTCAGCGACGCTGCGCACTTCGGCAAGGGACTCTCGATTCTCGAGGCGTTCGAGAATTTCGAAGAGCGCCTCGCGAATGTGCGCCGAGGGCGGTCCCAGCTTGGCGATCTCAAGGAGCCTCTCTGCGGCTTCGAGCACGGTCTCCTTGTCCGGCGGATGGATCTGGCTTCGGAAGATTCGGGGGTGCCGGGTGTTGGATGTGGTCTCGCGGTCCGACGAGAGCTCCTCGAAGAGCTTCTCGCCCGGGCGAATACCGGAGAAGTTGATCTTGATGTCCAGGTCGGGCTCGAGCCCTGACAGGCGGATCAGGTCGCGGGCAACATCGAGGATTAACACCGGCTCGCCCATATCCAGCACGAAGATGTCGCCACCCTTTGCGAAGCTCGCAGCTTGAAGGACAAGCTGTGTCGCCTCGGGAATCGTCATGAAGTAGCGCTGCATTTCCGGGTGGGTCACCGTTACCGGGCCTCCCTCGGCGATCTGCTTCTTGAATATGGGTATCACCGAGCCGTTCGAGCCAAGCACGTTTCCGAAGCGCACTGCGCAGAGGCGGGTGTTGCTCTCCTCGACGAGAGTCTGCATCAGCATCTCTGCGCAGCGTTTCGTCGCTCCCATTACGCTTGTTGGATTGACGGCCTTGTCGGTCGAGATGAGTACGCAGATGTCCACGCCGGTGGCCTGCGATGCGCGGATGATGCTCTTCGTGCCGATGATGTTGTTCTTGATCGCCTCGCTGGGGCTGATCTCCATCAGGGGTACATGTTTGTGCGCGGCCGCGTGCAGGACGACGGTCGGCTTTGTGTGCCGCATCACCTGTTTTACGCGGCGGAGGTCGTAGATATCACCGATAACCGGTCGCAGGTTGATATCGGGGAAGCTGCGGGTCAGCTCGCGCTCAAGGTGAAAGAGCGGATTCTCTGCCTGTTCAAAGAGCACCAGCTGATGGGGGCCGAAGCGGGCCACCTGGCGGCACAGCTCAGACCCGATCGAGCCGCCGGCGCCGGTAATCAGCACGGTGTTGCCGCTGATCAGCTCCGCGATTTCGTCGTTCTCGAGTCGAACCGGCGGGCGCCCAAGCAGGTCCTGCAGGTCGACTTCGCGAAGGTTGGAGAATGAGACGGTGCCCTGAAGTATGGCATCGGTCGTCGGCAGCACCCGGTGCTTGATGTCGGCGCCCGCACACAAGGTGACAACCTCACGGATGTGGTCCTTGCGGGAGTCATCGAGTGCGATGATGACCTGCCCGATACCGTGCTCGGTGGCCAGCCTCGGGATTTCTTCCAGCACGCCCAGCACTTTGCAGCCGTTAAGGCGTGTCCCAACGAGTCGTGAGTCCGAGTCCACGATCCCGATGACGTTTGTCTTCAGCTCCGGTGAACGCGCGGTTTCTCTGATGAGACTCTCGGCACTGGTGCCGGTTCCGACGATCAGCGTACGGATGCTGTCTGCGTCCGCCTGCGGCAGTCGGACGATTCTCTCTCGGAACATGCGGATGCTGACGCGCATCGTTGAGAGGAGAATGATCGCAAGCATGTTGTCGAGGAGGAATACGCTGCGCGGTGGTTGCGCCACATCGAGCAGCAGCACCAGAGTCGTGCCGACGAGTGTCGCAAGCAGCGTCGCCTTCACCGTAGAGACGAGGTCGTTGAGAGAGACGTAGCGCCACCAACCTGAGAGCTGTCGGAACAGGACGAACGCGGCGAGTTTGGTGCTGACGAAGATCGGCAGGCACCAGACAATAGAATCGCCGTACTCATCGAAGACGCGCGTTGCATCGAAATCGAGCCGGACCAGGAACGCGAGCAGGCAGGCAAGAGTGAACGCGACGAGGTGAACAGCCACCATCACGACCAGCCGGAACCGGATCAGCGTGTCTTCAATTTTTGCTCGCATGGGATGCCGTCGAGGATCGTACTGTACCGGCGACAGCGCGATTGCGTCGTCACTAGAGCGTTGTGCCACGTTACTTTCAGCGATTGCGCCGGATATCGCCAATTCGCGTTGGACGCAATCGAAACCTTGGCGCGTCGCGGCGTCTGAACGCTCGTAGGCCGCGAGTGTTCCGTCGTGCGCCCGTGGCCGCCGGGCTTACTCGGCCGGGGCGGGCGCCGGGCCGCGGTAGCGCCGAAAACGTTCCTTGATCAGCTCGGGATCACACTCCCATGTATCGAGAGCGAGCCCGATCCCGGCGGCACCGTAGCCGCCTTCACCACCGACAAGTCGGATGTATGCGTCTTCTGCGATGGCGACGCAGCGCTCGATCAGGCGGTCGTAGAACACGACCATCACCTCGGTGGCATAGAGCAGCTCATTGCTCGGGGCGCTCTCGATCGCGGCCAGCAATTGTTGTTGTTCTGCAATACGAGCGGTCGTTCTGGGCCCCGCGCCGCAGGCGACCACGGCAAGAGCGATGACCAGAGCGGCTACCCACTCCGTTGAGGCGCGTCCTCGGGAGCCCGGAGTCACGCCCGGGTCCAGCGCCGAACGATGCGTTCAGCGGCGATCCCGGCGTTCAGTCGGGTGCAGATGCCCCCTACCGCCCGATCGCCGGAGCGCGCGAGAACGAAGGCGCAATCGAAGGGCGTCCGGGCGAGGACGTGGTTGGCACAAGCAAAGGCGAAGCCGGTCTTACGAAAGTCGGGGTCCGTGTAGAGCGACTGCACCTGCGACTGTCCGTCCCAGTCGTAGCGTGCCACGACGCTGGTGAAGCGGTCACCGATACGGATGCCGGCGAAGTGGGCGGCGGGAAACTTCGACTCGCACTGTGCGATCGCCAGCTCCGGAGTATCCTCGCCGCGTACGTCGCGGACCGCCGCCGGCCACGCCGCCGCGGGAATGTCCACCACCGGCGGCGTCGGGCGGTCGCTGCCGGCGGTGAATTCCATCGGCCGCGTACCCGTTTGGCGACGCCAAACCCGGAGGTCCAGGGCCGCCTCAGCATGTTCTCTATATCCCGCGGCTTCCAGGGCGTCGACGCGGCCGCCGGGGTCGCCATAGATCGCGAAAACAGGGCGCAGGTCTGCATCCGAGAACCAGTCACCGACGGCCTGCACCTGGTCGGCGCTGAGGGTGGCGTCCGGCCCGACGAAGGCCTGATTGCAGCGCGTAGAGGCCGGATTGTCGGCGGCCCGCGAGCAATCAACACCCGCGACTGCGTCAATGTCGGCGAGAAGCGCGAAGTGCTTCAGATCCTGTGTGAACAGCCATGAAGGCGACCAGTCTGCCGACACCCTTGCGTCCTCGGTAGTTGGGGAATGAAGCCGACGTTAAGAGTACTGACGCTGCTCGGGATCAACAAGCGCACCGCACCTGCGGCTCACCTCACCGTTGGGAGGCTTGTCAGCGCGCGATGTCGGGGTATAGCGCACAGCATCGCATTCCCGATTCGGAGTTCGCATGATTCTATGCCGTGAAGCCATCATGGAGGCCGTCGAAGACGGCCGCATCGTCATCGACCCCTACGAGCCCGAGCTCGTGGGGATCAATTCCGTCGACATTCGCCTCGGCCCGGACGTGTACGAACTCACCGGCACCGAGCCGCGAGATCTCTACTCGGACGATCGCAGCCGATGGCGAAAGATGGAGCCCGTGAAGGCCGGCGCCCTGCGTTCGGTCATGCCCCACTTCGGCCTGCACGTGCTCAAAGACGAGGACGACTGCTACATTTTCCGCAGCGGCGGCTTCTATCTCGCGACGACGTTGGAAGCGATCGGCAGCGCGGCTGATCCGGATGGGATCAACGGGCGGCAGGCCATCGTACCCGAGATGAAGGCACGCAGCACGGTCGGCCGCCAGGGCCTGACCGTCGCGCTCTGTGCCGGACTCGGCGACGTCGGCTACTGTAGCCGGTGGGCCCTTGAGGTTCGCGTAGTCGACTGTGGCGACATCGCGTTGGCCGTCGGCACTCCGATCGCGCAGGTTGTGTTTCATAGCGCGACCGCCACCGATGCGGCCTATGACGGCGCAGCCCGCTACCAGCACCAGGGCAGCGTACGCTTCATGCCGAAGCCTCTGAAGGTATATCGACCCGGTTGAGATTCCCGAGATCTCGTCGATCGATGCGATTATTGTCGGCAGATGTGACCGGGCGTGTCCTTCGGTTGTCCGTGGACAGGGGCGCCCGAACGTGAAACTGCGGCCTGCCTCACCCCTCAATTCAAGCGACTGAACGCGGACGACTGTGCCACACCTTCGGGGGCGGGCGTCGCCGCCGGGAAGATCGCGATCAAGGAGAAGAGAATGGATTTTGAAGCAATCAAGCAGACACTCGCGGAGTACCTGACCCTGTACGGGATTCGAGTACTGGCCGCGATCGGCATTCTGATCGTCGGCTGGATTATCGCCGGCATCGTACAGCGCGCCGTCACCCGCGCCGGCCGAAAGAGCGAGACGCTCGACGATACATTGATGACCTTCATGGGACGCCTCGCACGATTCCTGGTGCTGGCGATCACCCTGATCGCAGTCCTCGCCAAGTTTGGAGTCGAGACCGCGTCCGTCGTCGGTGTTCTCGCCGCCGCATCGTTCGCAGTCGGCCTGGCTCTGCAGGGCACGCTGCAGCACTTCGCATCCGGCGTCATGCTGCTCTTCTTCCGTCCCTTCTCAGAGGGTGACGTCGTCGAAGCCGGCGGCACCACAGGTGTTGTCAAAGAGCTCGGCGTGTTCTCGACGCAGCTCGAGCCGCCCACCGGCGAGTTTGTTGTTGTTCCGAACGGTCAGATTTGGGGCTCGGCGATCAAGAACTACACCCGCAACGGTAAGCGTCGCGCGGACATCGGCATCGGCATCGACTATGGTGATGACCACGTCAAAGCAGGCCGCATCATGAGCGAGCTCGCCGCCGCTGACCCCCGCGTGCTGGATGATCCCGGCGTCGGTACACCGATGACTGAGCTTGGCGACAACGCTGTCATCCTGACGCTGATGGTCTGGGTCAAGCCTGAGGACTGGGTCGCAATCCAGGGTGATCTTCGTCAGAAGATCAAGGAGCGCTTCGACCGGGAAGGACTCAACTTCCCCTTCCCGCAGCGCGACGTGCACCACTACAACCAGCAGTAGGTTGCGTCAGTCTGCGCACACCAGCGCAGACTTCAGGTGGTATTCAACAGGCGGCGTCGGAAAATCCGGTGCCGCTTTCCACTTTTTGGCGAGGCGAAAGCCTTTCAGCCGCGTGCGTTCATCCACCAGAGATTCGAAGTCGTTGATGCTCATCCCCGCGAGGTTCGTCGAGACGAAAAGCTCTCCGTGCTCGGGGCATAACGCACCCAAACTCAGGTCGATGAGCTCTGCGAAGTCGGAGCGCAACGAAAACCGCCGAGACCTGCCGCGGCGCCCACGGCTGAATGCCGGCGGGTCCAGGATGATTGCGTCCCAGGTTTCATCGCGGCGCCCGAGGCGAGCCAACCAGGCGAAGGCGTCTTCCGTGAGAAAACTGCGGCCTGCCTCAATCCCATTCAGCTCGTAGTTGCGCCGGCCCCAGTCCAGATACTTCTGAGACACATCCACATTCAGGACGTCGTTCTCCGGCGCGAGAAACACGCCGAAGCCGCAGGTGTAGGCGAAGAGGTTGAGCACACGACGGTTGTGCCAGCGCTCTGCAAGCTCCCGCCGCTGATCGCGCATGTCGACGAAGAGCCCGGGCGAGAGCCCTTCGTCGGCCCGAATCTCTATCGTGCGCCCGTTCTCCATCACATCCCAACGGTCGGGCACAGGCCCGAAGCCACGCGCGTCGAGAGCCTCTCGCAGGGCCTCCTGATCGCCGCGGTCCGTGTGTGCCCGGCCGGCGCTGCGGTCCGGCGCGTCAATCACAGCGAGCGCCAACGTGCAGCCGGACTCCTGCAGCACTTCGCAGACGGCAAGAAGGGCCTCTGCGTCCCGCCAGCCCTGCGTGCGTATTCGAAGGATGGCAACGTTCGCGAACCGATCGACCATCAGCCCCGGCAGGCCGTCCCAGCGGTCATGTATGAGCCGGTAGCAGTTTGTTTGTTCTGAAGGCAGTCCGGCGTCCACACGCCGCGCCACCGCCGCCAGCGTCCTGTCACGGATGATGTCCAGTCGCCGCATCGCTCAGGCCTGCGCCTGTGCTTTGCGAATCCACATCCACAGGTTTGTTATTGCAGCCGGTGTTACGCCCCGTATGCGTCCGGCCTGACCCAATGTGGCGGGCTGCACGCTGACGAGTTTTTCACGGACTTCGTTTGAGAGCCCGGGCACAGACGCGAAGTCAAAGTCACCTGGAATGTGTACGCGGTCTGAGTCACGCAATTCGGCGGCATGTTCACGTTGTCGCTCAATGTAGGACTCGTATCGAATCTCGACTTCTACGCCTTCTGCGATCTCGTCGCTGAGCTGATCCAGGCCTGCATCCGGCACAAACGCGGAGAGGTCAGCCAGGCTGCATCCGGGTCTCTTCAACAGCGTCGCAAGTTCTGTGTTCTTCTTGAGGGTGCCGAGCCCGGCGTCGGCGACCAGGGCGACGTTTGCTTCGCTGGGGCCGATCTCGGTGTTTCGAAGGCGGTTGGCGATTCGATCGATCGTCTCGTACTTGCTTCGCACCGTATCCAGGTGACGTTCGGGAAGAAGGCCGACGCTATGACCCAGCGGCGAGAGTCGGCGGTCGGCGTTGTCCTCGCGCAGCAGCAGCCGGTACTCAGCGCGCGAGGTGAACATTCGGTAGGGCTCGGTCGTACCCTGTGTGGTCAGGTCGTCGATCAGGACGCCGATGTATGCCTGGTCCCTGCCGAGCACAAAGGGCGCCTGCCGACCGGCCCGCCGAGCGGCATTGATGCCCGCGATGAGACCCTGCGCGGCAGCTTCTTCATAGCCGCTGGTGCCGTTGATCTGACCGGCGAGAAAGAGCCCGGGCAATTTGCGAAGTTCAAGCCAGGGCGTCAGCTGAATCGGGTTCACAAAGTCATACTCAACGGCATAGCCGGGACGCATGATCTCGGCTCGTTCAAGGCCGGGAATCGAGCGCACAAGCTCGATCTGCACGTCGAGCGGCAGCGAGGTCGAGATACCGTTTGGATAGACCTCAGATGTGTCCAGCCCCTGCGGCTCCAGGAATATGTGGTGACGGTCACGATCAGCGAATCGAACGATCTTGTCTTCGATGCTGGGGCAGTATCGCGGACCGGCGCCTTCGATGACGCCGGTAAACATCGGCGACCTGTCCAGCGCGCTGCGGATGATGTCGTGTGTTTGTTTGTTTGTGTAGGTAATGAAGCACTCTACCTGGGGCAGCATCGGCTCTTCGGTGAAGAACGAGAACCGCTTCGGAACCGCGTCGCCGGGCTGCGGCTCGCAGACGCTCCAGTCAATGGTCCGGGCATCCAGACGTGGTGTGGTACCCGTCTTCAGGCGGCCCACGTCGAGGTCGAGCGCCATGAGCTGTGCAGCCAGGCCCATCGCGGGACGGTCGCCTGCGCGCCCGCCGGCGAAGTTCTTCAGACCGACGTGGCACAGACCGCGCAGAAAGGTTCCTGTGGTGAGTACAACCTGCGAGGCGCGGCGCTCGATTCCCAGATGATCCACGATGCCGGCGACCTGCTGTCGGCCGTCGACCTCTTCGAGGATCAGGCTCTCAACCGAGCATTGCTTGATCTCAAGGCGATCGGTGTACATCAGCTCGCGCTGCATCTCGCGACGATACACTCGCATGTCGCTCTGGGTCCGCGACGAACGAACCGCCGGCCCCTTGCTCATGTTCAGGCGCTTGTAGTGAATCGCGGCGCGGTCAGCCATGCGCCCCATCAGGCCGCCGAGGGCGTCGATTTCGCGTACCAGATGCCCCTTGGCCATGCCGCCGATGGCGGGATTGCAGCTCATGTGGCCGATCGTGTCGATGTTCATCGTCACGAGCAGCGTTCGGCAGCCCAGCTGCGATGCCGCCCACGCCGCCTCGCAACCGGCGTGTCCGCCGCCGACGATGATTACATCCCAGGAGTTCTTGTGCACGTTCACGCCGTGTTCCCTGTCATCTATTCTGCCGGTTGTGAAGACGGGGATTCACCACCGAGCGTGAATTCGTCGAGCACGCTGCCGTCGAGTCGCAGCGCCCGCCCGGTGATGACGTCACCGGCGACGTCGAGCAGAACGTAGTGGTGAATGCTCTCAGACACCTCGGTGAACCAGCGTCCACCTGAAGGGTGCAGGACGGCTCCGGCGCCCGCGCTGACGATGTAGGTCACGCCATCTGCGACATCTGCCCGTTCTCCGTTCCGTAGCGGAACGGTGCGCTCGTAGTTGTGGTCGTGGCCGTTGAAGACGAGGTCCGGACGTCGTCGGTCGATGGTCTCCAGCAGGGTCGCGTGCAGGTGCCGGTTCGAGCCATGTTCGCCGGAGCTGTAGAAGGGCCGGTGGTTGAAAACCATGGTCCAGCGTGCGTCGTCGGCGCTTTCGAGCGCGTGGTCCAGCCAGGGCGCGACGTCATCTGCGAGGGCGCTGTTGTCGACCGAATCGTCGAAGACGATCAGCGCTGTGTTGCCGTAGTTGAGCACAAAATTGAACTCGTCTTCCGGAAGCACAAACAGCGAACGATACTCCAGCGAGCGTCGTTCATGGTTGCCGTGGACCGCGATGAAGACTGTTGAGGCAAGCTCCGGGTCGGCTGCTTCGAACCACGCGTCCCAGCGAGCCTGCAGGCGGCCGTCGCCGACCATGTCTCCCGTGAACACCATGAGGTCAGGCTGATGCACAGATACGGCTGCAATCACCTGCTCCCATACGACCGCGTTCGAGCGAGAGTCGCCCAGGACCGCGATCCGAAAGGGATCGGATGAGCCCGGCGCCGGAGCGGCACGGACCGGGTGCCATTCGCTCCAGTGTCCGTTTCCACCAACCCGGTAGCCGTAGCGCTGCCCGGGCGTCAGACCACACACCCGAACCTCGTGAAAGCGGCGCCGCGGCTCGGCTTCGAGCTCCGGCCACGTATAGGAGCGGCCCTCGACAGTGTGCACCGGGCCTTCCGGCTCGGTGCGAATCTCAACCACACTGCCCACGCTCTCAAGATCGGTGATCCACGTGAATGCGAGACTTGTGCCGCCATCAGCGAAAATCTGCGGGTGAAGCATACGTGGCTCCGGACCGGGCCCGACCTCTTCGCCATGCCACTGAACGTCCCGAATACCGCTGGGTCGCACCCACTCCCACTCGCACGTCGTCGGGGTGGGAGCCTGCGCAGCTGCCTGCCCGGCGCAGGCTATGCCTGCGATGGCGCACAGAGTGATCAACAGAGATCGCGGTGTCATCGGGTTCACATCCTCAGCTTGATTGCGGCGACGGCATCACCACGCAGCCACCTCGAGTCAATAGGGTAGCGTATACCGAAGCGCTGCCGCCGTCACCGCCATTCGGCTGCATGGTCGACGCTGTCGCGGCGACGGGCTACGCATTCCCGCTGTGTTCTGAGCGAGGAGATCGGCAATGAGTGATCGAGCGTTGTTGGCGCATTGGATCAAACAGGAGAAGGAAGCAGAGCGTGCACGCGACGAGGCCCTGGAAGAGGGCAGTCGCTGGTTTCGACGGGCCCGTCTCGCCCGCGATGCCGGCGATGAAGAGCTCGCCGCCCGGGCGCGAGAAAAGGTCTCTGAGGCGCGGCAGAAGCACGACGAAGCGATCCGGCGTTTGAACGAGGCAAAGTCCGAGCGTGACGCTCTTCGCTCCGGTCGGGTTCACGAAGTTGGTGACGCTGAGCTCGCACGCTCCTCGCAGATCAAGGAGAACTTTCGCGAGCTCGGCATCGATCCGACCGAGGCAGAAATCGACGACGTCGCAAGCGAGGTGGCTGCAGGGGATGCGCTCGCTCGGCTGCGAGCGCGGATGGGTGCCGACACGGTGCATTCGGGAGACGACGGCGCTGTCCAGGCAGCAGCGTCGCCGCCGATCGCCGCCACCGAACCGGCCATCGCTTCTGACCTGCCGGCGGTCGATACGCCGTACGCCGACGGGGCACCCGAGCCGGGCGCTACCCTCACAGAAGCCGAGGTGCGCCCGATACGCGAATCGCAGACCGGTGCGCCGCTCGTAACGGACACTGAGCCTGCGGCCGGACATGCCGCTGCCGCGAGCACAGAAGCCGCCCCGGAACCCGACGCCGTGGATGTCCAAACGGACCCGCAGCACCCTGCGCCACCACGCGGGCGGGCGGGCTGGGAAGAGGTCGGTGACTAAACCGCGTCACCCTTGAGATGATCGAAGGAATGCACCGCAGGGTTCGTCGGATCAGGGAAGAGAACAGAGGCGATGCCGGGCATCGTCGAGCATCGATGCTGCCGAGCCGGCGGGTGCTGCGATGCAGGCAACGGTCAGATCGAGGGCGACCCGGTGTAAGCCACCCTCAGAGAATTCCGGTCTTCCCCGTCAGGGGCAGGTCGCACCGTAGTCATCAAGGCGCCCCTGCGCGCGCTCCGCTCGACTGCCCTCGGGTGTCAGCTCCAGCACGCGGCAGTAGGCTTCGACAGCCTCGCTGGTTTGTCCCTGTCGGCGCCGCGCATCGGCCAGGCCAAGCCACGCCGGCGCGTAGCGCGGGTGGTTCTGAAGCAGCGCCTCGTACTGGTCTGATGAGCGTCGGTAGTCGCCGAGCCGATAGTAGGTCTCGGCGAGCTTCTGATTCGCCCGCGTATCCGTGGGCGAGACCGCAACAGCCCGTTCGTAGGCGCGACGCGCTTCTCGGTAGTCACGCGCACGGAACGCAGTTTCGCCGTGGCTCATCGCCTCTCGCAGCGACATCGTCGAGATCTGAACTTCAGGCTCCGCGGCTTCCTGCTCACGGCTGGCGGTTTCTTCACGTCGCGAGCGCGAGCTGCCGGAATCCTCCCGTGATCCGGCGTCACGTGACCTGGAAGAACGGGAGTCCGGCACCTGTGCGGCCGCCTGCGCGGTGCCGGTGTCGCGCCGCGCCGCCGCTGCGGCTGCCTCCGCTTCTGCCGCCGCTTCGGCTCTTTCGGCTGCGGCTGCCGCTTCGGATTGGCTTTCAGCATCTGTCAGAACGCCGGCGGACGCTGCGTCGGCACCCGTTTCCGGGTCGACGTCCTCATCGCTTCCGGCATCTGCGGCCCCAACGACATCCCCAACGTTTGACGCCAGGGCCACGGCGATCTGCGTCGCGTGTGCGACAACAGACTCGGCGAGTGTACCGCCCCGGCCGCCGGCGTCGCTCAGGGTGTCCTGAGCGACGTCGTCTCCAACTTCTTCTACAGCGTCATCTACAGCGTCGTCAGGTCCGGCATCCGTTGTGCCCGTGTCGGCAACGGCCACCGCCGTGGGAGCGTCGCCCGCAGTCTTCTTGCTGTTGTGCAGAAGGATTGCGACGATGGCTGCACTCAGAAGCAGCACGAGCAGCAGATACAGGGGCCATGGTGAGCGCCGCACGGTATATGCGGTGTATTCGTCTGTGTGCGAGCCGGACGCTACGCCGCCGGCAGCCGCGGCTCCGACAACAGCTGCCGCTGGGGCTGCATCGCTGTCCCCGTCCTCTTCGTCGTTGCCGTCATGCGCGGGTTCCTCAACCTCTGAGACGACGTCGTCTTCAGTGATTTCTTCGCCCTCGGACTCTGCCTCTTTCTGTTCTTCAGCCAGCGCTGCGTCGAGATCGAAGTCGAGATTGTCCAGCTCGAGGTCGTCGGGGACCCCGTCCTCTGTCGACCCGGGGGCCGGGCGCGCGACGTCGTCATCAGGCACCAGGCTGTGCGGCGCCGTGTTCATTGCCGGTCGGGATCCCGTATCCTCGATGCCCAGCGCCGCAAGCTCCGCGCCCGTAAGCGCCATCTGGCCAACTGTGCTGCGAAAGTGCGGCTCGGCCGGCTTCTCCTCTTTGGCGTCGACGGTCCCGTGGGTCGCGTCGACGGTCCCGTGGGTCGCGTCGACGGTCGCGTGGGTCGCGGTGATTCGAAGCTCGCGCCCGGTCTGTCTTTCGACTTTCGTGGCCGGCGCTGGCGCCGCGCCCCTCGCGTTGTCGCCGAAGTCGAGGTCATCGATCGACTTGTCTTCGATACCGAGGGACTTGAGGATACTCGTCGTGCTGCCGATCTTGCGTTTCCCGGTGGGGGCTGGAGCGCCGGCCTCCTCGCGGGTCTTCGCCAGAATCAGGTCGTCGGCGACCTTGAAAAATGAGGTGAGCTCCGAGATCAGCCCGAGGCGCTTCCAGGTGGCTCCGGTCTTCGAGATCTCGTCCTTGCGCGTGACCTTGTGCTCGATGATCCAGCGATGCAGCGTCGTGATTTCGTCGAAATAGAAGACACGACCGTCATTCTTGCGCCGCACGCGCCACTCGTGCGCGGTGTTGTGGGCAGCACGCACCTTGAACACGTGGCCACAGGCCGAGCAGCGCAGATTCACACCTGCAGCAGTAAGCCGCGACTCGTCGAATTGGTACAGTGTCCCACAGGCAGGGCAGCGAATGTCCATACCGGATCCCATTCATGGGTTGCGTAGGCAATTGACCTACAACGCCGGGCAGCAAAGGTCCAATTCCGGCCACCTGTAGGGCGCTTTGGACGTAGTCAACGCTGTTCCCACCTAGAGCGCGCCGATGCCGAAGAGGTGCGTCTCGAGGTCTCTGACCGTGTCTCTCAGCTCGGCTGCGCGTTCGAACTGCAGCTCTTTCGCAGCCGCCTTCATCTCGCCGCGAAGCTCGTTCACCTGTTTCTGCAGCTCCGGAACCGACATCGATTCGATATAGGTGCCTGCGCTGACCCTGCGAGCCCGCACCACCTCGTTGTGCACGGCCTCCGGCGCCTGCAGCGAATGCACGGGCTTGATGATGCTTCGAGGGGTGATGTTGTGCTCGACGTTGTGATTCTCCTGAATCCGGCGACGGCGGAGCGTCTCCTCGATGCAGGACTTCATCGATTTGGTAATCCTGTCGGCGTACATCACGACGCGGCCGTCCAGATTCCGCGCAGCGCGTCCCGAGGTCTGAATCAGAGAGCGCTCTGAGCGAAGAAAGCCCTCCTTGTCCGCATCCAGAATCGCGACAAGGGACACCTCGGGTATGTCCAGGCCCTCGCGCAGCAGATTGATGCCCACCAGGACGTCGAACTCTCCCAGGCGCAGGCCACGAAGCAGCTCCATGCGCTCCAACGTGTCGATGTCGCTGTGCAGGTAGCGAACGCGGATCTTCAGTTCGCGAAGGTACTCGGTGAGATCCTCAGACATCCGCTTCGTCAGGGTTGTCACCAGGACGCGGTCGCCCATGTCGTCGACGTGTCGACGAATCTCGCCGATCAGGTCGTCGACCTGATTTGCGGCCGGTTTCACTTCGATGAAGGGGTCCAGCAGGCCCGTCGGGCGAATCAGCTGCTCAACCACGACACCGCCGCTCTGATCGAGCTCGTAGTCCCCGGGAGTCGCGCTGACATAGATTACGTTCTTCAGCGTCGACTCGAACTCGTCGAACTTCAGCGGACGGTTGTCGAGGGCGCTGGGTAACCTGAAGCCGTGCTCCACGAGATTCGATTTTCGCGAGCGGTCGCCGCGAAACATCGCGCCGACCTGCGGAACCGACACGTGTGACTCGTCGATGAAGATGAGCCATTCTTCAGGAAAGTAGTCCAGCAGACAGGGCGGCGCGTCTCCGGGAGAACGGCCGGTCAGGTGCCGCGAATAGTTCTCGATTCCGTTGCACGTGCCAACGGTAGCGATCATCTCAAGATCAAAAGTTGTGCGTTGTTCAAGACGCTGCGCCTCGAGGAGTCGGCCGTCGTCGCGCAGCTCGGCGAGGCGCTGCACCAGCTCGCGCTTGATCCCTTCAACGGCGGCATGATGCCGGTCCGGCGCCACTACGTAGTGAGAGCCCGGATAGATCGCGATCTTCTCCAGGTCGCGAATCTTTGCCCCGCGCAGCGGATCGATCTCGTAGATGTTCTCAACCTCATCACCGAAGAATTCGATTCGAATCGCCGAGAGCTCTTCGTAGGCCGGGAACACATCCACAACATCGCCCCGCACACGAAAGGTCCCGCGATGAAAGTCGATGTCGTTGCGCTTGTATTGAATCTGAACGAGGCGACGGAGCAGATGATCCCGGTCCAGCTCCTGGCCGCGCTCCACCATCTGGAGGAGACCGTAATACGCCTCAGCAGAGCCAAGACCGTAGATGCACGAAACCGACGCTACGATGATGACATCATTCCGCTCGAAGAGGCTCCGCGTCGCTGACAGGCGCATACAGTCGATCGTGTCATTAACGATGGCGTCCTTCTCGATGAAGGTATCTGTCGAGGGGATGTATGCTTCGGGCTGGTAGTAGTCGTAGTATGATACGAAGTACTCGACCGCGTTGTTTGGAAAGAACTCGCGGAACTCCTGATAGAGCTGGGCCGCCAGGGTCTTGTTCGGAGCCAGGATCAGCGCCGGCCGCCCGGTCTGCTCGATTACATTTGCGACAGTAAAGGTCTTTCCTGAACCGGTAACACCGAGCAACACCTGGTGTTTGTCACCACGTTCCAGACCCGCGACCAGCTCCTCAATCGCCTGCGGTTGATCACCCGTCGGTTTGAAGTCCGAAACCAGGTCAAAGGTCGACATCAGCGATACACCGGCAGCGGGCATCGCGGCGTGATGTTTGTTTGAATGGTTGAATTCAAACTACCCATCCAACCCCTCAGGGGCCGGCGGCCGGATTCGCCATGTTGTGCCATCAGGAGAGTCGTTCAGCTCGACGTACTTCGCTGCCAGTTCGTCTCGAATGCTGTCTGCTGCCGCCCAGTCTTTGTCCGCGCGTGCCTGACGGCGTCGCACGATCGCGTCCTCGACCCAGCTCTCCTCGACCTCAAACTGCTTCGCGAGCAGTTCGCGAATCTCGAGCAGGATGACGGTGGGGTCCGTGGCCCCGATACCGAAGATGCGTCCAAACACATCCATCAGCTCGTCACAGGCCGCGAGGTCCTCGAGCAGCTCCGGCTTCTTCGCAAGCTTCTTCGTGTTGAGGATTTCGTTCGCATCGCGGGCGGCCTCGTTCACAACCGAAAGAGCTACGCTTGTGTTGAAGTCGTCGTCCATGCCGCGGTGCAGCTGCTCAAGGTAGCTCTGCAGTCTGGCGGCATTCGCGGCAGGCTTTTCGGCGCGCGACCACAGCTCGTTAATGGCCTGCCTGGTGGTGTACAGGTACTGCACGCGGTCCCTCGCGGCGTCCAGGTACTGCGGGGCGTAGTTGATCTGTTTGCGATAGTGCGCGGTCATCATGAAGTAGCGCACAGTCTCCGGGTGCTGCTGATCCAGCACATCACGAATCGTCCAGAAGTTGTCGAGCGACTTCGACATCTTTTCGCCGTCGATATTGAGCATCGCCGAGTGCATCCAATAGTTTGAAAATGTGCACCCGGTCGCGCCTTCAGACTGCGCGATTTCGTTCTCGTGGTGTGGAAATTGAAGGTCGCTGCCGCCGCCGTGAATATCGAATGTGTTGCCGAGGTGCTTCGTGCTCATCACCGAGCACTCGATGTGCCAACCGGGTCGGCCGGGCCCCCACGGGCTCTCCCAGGAAGGCTCGCCGGGCTTGACGCTCTTCCACAACGCAAAGTCGAAGGGGTTGCGCTTGCGATCGTCGATCGCGATGCGCTCGCCGGCACGCATGTCGTCGAGAACGCGCCCCGAGAGGCGCCCATAGTTCTCGAAGGACTCAACCGCGTAGTACACATCGCCGTCGACCGCGTAGGCGTGCCCTCGCTCGATCAGCGTCTCGACCATGGCGACGATCTCGTCCAGGTGCTCGCTGACCTTCGGAGCGACATCCGGCGCGACAAGTCCCAGGCGCTCCATGTCGGCGTCGAAGCACTCGATGTATTGTGCGGACAGGACAAGCGGATCCACCCCGCGCTCGTTCGCCCGGTTGATGATCTTGTCGTCAATGTCTGTGTGGTTGCGAACGTAGCGAACCTCGTACCCACGATAGCGAAGGTAGCGCACGACATGATCGAAGGTGATGAAGGTACGTCCATGCCCGATGTGTGCGAGGTCGTAGACCGTAACGCCGCACACGTAGATGCCGACTCGGCCCGGCTCCAATGTCTCAAGCGGGCGCTTCCTGCTCGCGAGGGTGTCGTAGATCGTAATGGTCGGCAGTGTCATTGGCTCCCCGGGACACATAGGCAGGGCGCGGCTATAGTTCAGCCTGCCGGACCGCGCCAGTAGGGGTATGGCCTCAGTTCCGCGCGCGCCGGCAGGGTTGGACGGCACAATGGGCTTGTCACCGCGCTCCTGCTATCTGCGCGAGGGCACCTATCCGGAGCGAGGCCACGATGAACGCACCCGAACAGCTGGATTTCTACTTCGATATCGGCTCGCCGTACTCGTACCTTTCAGCACATCGGGTCGAGGCGTTCGGTGAGCGCCTCGGGCTCGAAGTCCAGTGGGTCCCATTCCTGCTGGGTGGCGTCTTCCAGGCGGTCGGCAACGACATGCCGGCGCGCATCAAGCCCAAGGGCGACTGGTTGTTTCGCGACGTCACGATGCAGGCGAAGCGCCAGGGCGTTCCCTTTCGCATGAGCTCTCATTTTCCGATCAACTCCATACGCCCGCAGCGGGCCCTGGTTGCCGCCGGCCGATTACACGGTCAGGCGGGCATTCGAGGCCTCGCGATGCCGCTCTTCGACGCGTACTGGGCCGAAGACAGGGACGTCTCGAAGCCGGAGGAGCTCGTGGCCGTCGCCAACAGGGCAGGGCTCAACGGAGAGATGATCGCAGAGATGTGCGGTGATCCCGAGGTGAAGCAGGAGCTCATCGACATCACCGCTGCGGCGGTCGAACGAGGTGCCTTCGGCGCTCCGACCTTCGTGATCCGAGATCAGCTCTTCTGGGGCAACGACCGCTTCGATCTGATGGAGTGGTACCTGCGCGACTTTCGTCGCTAGCCCGAGGCCTCTACTGGTCGGGCGTTTCGCCTGCCCGGCCGAAGCGCCCGGCGCGTCGGGCGCTTCCGGGGCTTCCGGGGCGGAAAAACGAGATTCGGGCGCCCGGCATCCTGCAGCTTCCTGCGGACATCAGAGCACCCGAACGCGATGCCGGCGCGTGCCGGCGGCGGATTACTTCTTGCCGAAGATCGAGCCCATCACCTTGTCAGCTGCGCTCTCAGCCTTCGAAGCCGGCGGAGCCTGAGCCTTGACGGCCTTTTCGGCAGCTGCAGCTTTGCCCTGTGCCATCTTCTTGACCTGCTGCTTGGCAGCCGCGGCCTTCTCGTTGGCGGCGGCGGTTGCTTTGGCCACCATCTCGTCAATCTGCGCCTGAATTGCACCGGCGGTGTTCTTGCCGACGATACCGTCGACCGAGAGGCCGGCCTTTTCCTGCACAGCCTTTACGGCTGCGCGGGTCTTTGCGCCGAAGTCGCCGTCGATTCCGCCGGTGTCGTGGCCGAGCTTGGTAAGGACTGCCTGCAGTGCCTTCACAGCTTCGCCCTTGGCGCCACCCTTCAGCAGTTTTCCATCGAATTCGTATTTCACTTCACTCTCCTCCAAGATCGCCGCGATGTGCCCTCGGAACTTCCGAGCGCGACTCAGGTGTAAACGCCGTGGCGCGCGGCCGCAAGCATGTGTGCGGGATTGGCCCCATCGGGGCCGGCCGCGCTACAGCGAGTACGAGGTCACGATGTTGCCGTTGGTGTCGATCATGTCGATCGTAACGGCGCCGTTGTTGTACAGCACGTCGAGGAAATGGTGCTTCCCGAAGATTTCGGTCTGAATCTGCGGCCAGTCGTTGACCTCATTGAAGAAACTGTCCGTCTCCAGGCCGCCACCGCCGCCGCCTGAGGTGAAGAAGGTGATCCCGCCGCTGGTCTGAGGGCTGTACACAAACATGTGGTTGTGACCGTTGAAGACAAGGTCGTATCCCCAGCCTTCGAGCTGGGGCTCCAGGAAGTCACGGACCTCTTCGCGATCAATTCCGGGCCAGGAGAAGGTGATGAACCCACCGTTCCAGTGGTTGATGCGCGGGGGGTGGTGGAAGATCGCGATCTGATACGCGGATGTCGTGAAGTCCGTGCTGCTGTGAATGTTCTGCAGGCAGGTCCACTGGGGATCGCCGGGTTCGAAATCCAGGACCGTGTCCATGATGAGGAAGAAGATCTCCCCGTACCGGTACCCGAAGCAGCGTTCGTCGCCCGGTTGCGAGTAGTAGGTGTTCATCAACAATGAGGCCGATACGGACTCCGTCAGGCTGCTCGAATTCGGATAGTACTCATGGTTGCCGGCGGCGGCCATGAAGGGGGTCTGATTCGCGAGGCCGAAGAGTGGCTTAAAGAGCTGGTTCCGATACTGGCTGTCGCTGCTCCAGTGCACCATGTCGCCGGCTCCCATGATGAAGTCCGGCTGTGTGGCGATCATCTCGTCGACGACGTTGTTGAACTCTGCGTCGCCGTCCTGGTTGTCGCCCCACACCGAGAACCGGATCGGCCCGGCAAAGGTGTCGACCGGCGCCGTCACGAAGGTATAGATGTCTGACGCCGTGCAATCCCATCCGACGCGGTAGTGATAGGTCGTATTCGGTGTCAGCCCGGTAAGGCGGAACTCGTGTTTGGTGACCGCGCTCGCCTCGTCGATGCGGGCACCGAGGGCAGAGGTGGTCCCGAACTCAACGAATCCGACGTTGGAGGCCGTTGACTCCCACCGCACCGAGATCGCGTTCTCAGTGACCCACATCAGGTAGGGCGGTGCGTTGAAATGGCTGTAGTTATTCCCGGCCACGGTGGTGATCGACGAGCAGCCGCCGTTGGTCTGACAGGTCGCCGAGCAGGCGCCGGCGGGGCCGTTGAGGTCTCCGTCATCGCAGTCTTCGCCGTCGCCGGCGTCGGTGTTTCCGTCGCCGCAGAAGTTCGGGATACCGGGTCCGTTCGAGCAGGTACTGTCGCACACTGTGCACGTCTCCTGCCCATAGGGGCAGGTCTCTGTCGTCGCGTTTCCATCTTCGCAGTCTTCGTCAGGTTCGACGACTGCGTTGCCGCATGTAGAAGTACAGCCGCCGGCGTACCAGTTCTGGCAACTCTCACAGATCAGCCCGGGGGCGGCGACGTAGCCCACGGTGGTGCAGTCCCTGCCGCCCAGGTCCGTAGGCTCACACACTTCGGTGCCGGTGATCATACCGTCGCCGCACACCTCCGTGCAGTCCGCGGGGCAGGTAGAGGAGATTTCGGTGCCGTTGCAGACGCTGTCGCCGCAGCTCTGCACGCCGGAACAGTCGTTGAAGCAGGTGCCGTTACCGGTCCCGTTCGCGATCCCGTCGTCGCAGGCCTCGCCGGGTTCCTGAACTCCATCGCCGCAGATGGACGTGCACGCTGTCGTGATGAATCCATCACAGGTGCCGTTACACACCACCGTCCAGGCTTCGCTGTATCCATAGCTCGTACAGTCAGTCGCTCCGACGTCCACGCCATCGCAGGTCTCGGTGCCGTTCGCTGTCTGGTCGCCGCAGAGGCTGCCGCAGTCAGCAGAGCACGTCGCTGTTGACTCGCCACCCCTGCACTCTCCGTCACCGCAAACAGAACTCGACTGCCCGATGCCCTCGGCGATCGCGTCGATCACACGCTGCACGCCGGCTACCAGCAGGGGGCGCTGCAGGCGAAACTCCGTGCCTGTGCGAGCGGGAGACTGCCGCGTGTCGATGCCGATCCGCGTCTGCACAGCGCCCGTCCGCGCTGACGAGCGCCGCTCGATGCTGCGTCGCGTGTGTGCGTAGCGAACAGGGAACGCGCGCGCCGCAAAGAATCCGGTCTCTGTGTAGCGCGCGAGCATCCCCCGCGCCTGCGACGCCGATGGCCGGCGCTCCTCGGCGCCTTCGTCCGTCTCTGTCAGGTGGGCCTGATCCGCAGCCTCGTCCACCGCGGTATCCGCAAGTGCGCCGGTGGAAACCGCCATCACGGCACAGACTGCCGCTGTTGTTGCGCAGCGTCGCGCACCACTGAGCCGAAGCATTTGCCCACCCCAAATTGCAGAAACCACTGATGCAGCCCGGCGATCCGCACCAGCACACATCTCTCATTGACGTCCTGCATTGACGATCCCTGATTCTATGTCAAATGCGTGCGTGCCTGATCCGAGCGGGGTGATCGCACCCTTGTCCTGCCATGCGAAGCAGAGGTCCCGATGAAAGCCGAGCCTGAAACGATGGAGCTTGTGTTCGTGCGCCGGGACGCCGCTGACTCGATCGACCGCGCCTGGGCGTACAACCTCGAGATGAGCCGACGGCGATCCGTGCGTGACTTCAGCTCTGAGACGGTGCCGTTGGAGGCGCTGCGTGCCGCGATTTCCGCCGCCGGCCAGGCGCCGTCCGGTGCCAACAAGCAGCCGTGGACCTTCGTCCTGGTCAGCGACCCGGAGCGTCGCGCAGCGATTAGGGACGCAGCAGAGCGCGAAGAGCGGGAGTTTTATGAGCGTCGGGCGTCGGACACCTGGCTCGACGATCTGGCCCATCTGGGCACGGACTGGCGGAAGCCCTTTCTCACTGATGCCGGCGCCCTGATCGTCGTCTTTTCGCAGGCAACCGATGCACAGGGCGGGCCCCACTACTATGTCCGCGAGTCCGTCGGCATCGCCACCGGCATCCTGCTCTCTGCGCTTCACCTGGCCGGGTTCGCGACTCTGACGCACACTCCGAGCCCGATGCACTTTCTCAGAGAGCTGCTACAGAGGCCCGCGAACGAACGCGCCTACATGATCATTCCCGTGGGATACCCGGCAGATGGATGTCGCGTGCCGCAGATCAAACGCCGTGCTCTCGCCGACATCCTGGTAGAGATGTAGATGATCTCCGACGACCGGCGCCGGCGCGCACAGCGATTCTCGCTCCTCACGCTTTTCGGTGCTACAGGTCCTCGGTGAAGTGCAGCAGAAAAGGAACGACATTTCCCGGTACACGCGAGTGGACCGACAGTTCAGCGTACGCGGATGATCAAGCTCGTCATACAGGATGAGGAGGGCCGTCGTACGACTGTGCCCCTCGTGCGCTCCGAGATCACGATCGGTCGCGCCGAAGGGAACACGATCCGTCTCACAGAACGGAACGTGTCTCGCACCCATGCGCGGATCTTCAGGGCGGATGGAACCGTCTTCGTTGAAGATACATCACGCTACGGGTCGACCAAGAACGGGACCCGCTTCACCGGGACGCGAGAATTCGCCCCGGCAGACCTGATTACGATCGGTGACTTTCGACTCCGCGTTATCGACGAATCTGTCTCGGTGGATCTTCCGCCCGAAGGAGATTTCGCGCACGAAGACACCATGCCGGCCGCGACCTCCCCGGATTCCGGGGCCGACACGCCCCACGGAAAGCTGGTGTGCATTGCCGGCGCGCTGGAGGGAAGGGAGATTGCCCTGACGCGCGTCGACAGGACGATCGGCTCCGGTGTCGATGCCGACGTTACCATCGACGATGCGCAGCTGGAGACGGTACACGCCCGCCTCTCGCCGACGGATACCTCCCAGAGGATTACCCTCGTCAGCGCCGGTGCCATGAGTATCAACGGGCAGGCGGTGACCTCGATGGAGCTCCGTTCCGGTGATCGCATCGAGGTCGGCGGCCTGACCCTGGTGTACCTCGATTCAGACGAGTCCTCGGTCGAGCTGTTCGAGCTTGCCGAAGCAGAGGCTCGCAGCGGCGCCAGACCCTGGTGGGTCTATGCGGCGGGCGCCGCGCTGCTGCTCGCGCTGATCATCGCCGTCGTCGTACGCAGCTCCGGAGGGCAGCAGGCCGCAGACAGCTCCCTGACAGACCCGGAGCGCGCGACGCAGGGATCGGGTGAGTCTGTGGCTGATCGGGGCACGGTCGATCCGGACGTCACAGAGCGGCCCGAGCTCGCAGAGGCACCGCCGCCGGCAAACTCCCTCATCATCGAAGGCCAGCGGCATCTCACCGCAGGAGAGTGGGACCGGGCTATCGCGATGCTCGGCAATGTCGGAGAGTCCGATCCCAACTACGATCTGGCCCTTTCTCTCGCGGACCAGGCGCGCCGCGAATCTGACAACGAAGGCATATGGCAACGTGCCCGTGCGTTGGAATCCGGCGGCGAGTTTGAGGCCGCCATCCGTGCCGTGGACTCCCTGCCCAACGGCAGCTGGTACGCAAGCGTCGCCGCTGAAGACGGACTTCGCGCCCGTGCGGCCGATGCATGGGCGGCAGAGCTGGTTCCACGCGCGCAATCGCTGCGTCGTCGCGAAGACTATCGCGGCGCGCGACACATGCTGGCGCCGGTCGATGAGCTGGTGCCCGGACAGCCCGCCGTGACCGCGGAGTTGAGGCGCATCGCGAGCGAAGAGCGTGGCGCTGACGGCGAAGGCGACGACGAGGCCGCTCGACAGCTTGACCGCGAGCAGCGCCGTGCCCGTGCGACAGAACTGAAGCGCGAGGCCGGTGCGGCTGCGATCGCGGGCAATCACCAGCGAGCCATCGTGCTGCTGGAAGAAGCCCGCGGCTACAGCTCGGACGCCGCGATCGACCTGGCTCTCTATAACAGCTACCGCGCCATCGGAAACGAGCACCGGGCGGCCCGACACCTGCGTCGGTACCTGGAGCGGCGTCCCAACAGCGGACGTCGCGCAGAGTACGAAGCCTGGCTCGAAGCCCACGGCAACTGACGGATTCAAGACCATCTCCGCTAAAATCGTTGGAAATACTCGCGGCCTGAAAGCCGCGCAGCGAAAGGCCGTCGAGAAGCTCGCCGAGCAGCGAGTGCGGGACGACGTACTGCTGACACCTGAGCTCGCGACCCGGCTTGCCAAAGTCAGCGCAGATGTCCGCCGCGCCCTCGGTGTGCTCGTCGACCGAAGAGGGCGCATCACCTCGGTGATACTCGGCGATGCGAGGCGCCTCTACCTGCCGGACATCGGCCGCCAACGTGGTGGCGGCGCCCGCTTTCGCGGGCTGCGCCTCATCCGAACGCATCTCGGCGGGGACGCTCTGAACCACGACGACTACGGCGACCTCTCCAAACTGCAGCTCGACGCGATCGTCAGTGTGGACGCGAGCACCGGCGCTGCCGGCGACATCACCTGGGCGCACCTCATTCCGGACAACCCACAGCGCGAGATGTGGCGCACCCACAGCGCAGGCCACGCCGCAGAGATCAGCGACACCTTCTCTGACTTCATTCGCGAGCTGGAGTCTGAGTTCGAGCGCAAGGGCAGCACGCAGGTCGCTACCGACACCGATGCCGCCGTGCTCGTCTACGTACGGCTGAGGGGAGACTCGGAGCACGAGCTTCGCATCGCTGAGATGAAAGAACTGTGTCGTACCGCCGGCGTCCGAGTCGTCGAGACCGTGTCTCAATCCCGCCCCGAGCTGGACCCGAAGACCGCGGTCGGCGGCGGAGCGCTCGAGGAGATCGAGCTGCGCGCCCTGCAGCTGGGCGCTGGGATGCTGATCTTCGCCCAGGACCTGAAGCCGGCTCAGCTGCGCAACATCGCCAACCGCACCAACCTCAGCGTCGTAGATCGCACCCAGCTGATTCTCGACATCTTCGCCCAGCGTGCCCAGAGCCGCGTCGGTAAGCTGCAGGTTGAACTCGCCCAGCTCAAGTACACCCTGCCTCGGCTCAGCGGTCGCGGCACGGCGATGAGCCGTCTCGCCGGCGGCATCGGCGGCCGTGGGCCCGGAGAGACCCGCCTTGAGGTCGATCGACGTCGCGCTCGTGATCGCATTGCGCAGCTGCAGTCCAGGGTGGAGAAACTGCGCGGAGAACGGCAACTTCGGCGAAGTGTGCGCGTGAATCGCGGCGTACCTGTCATCGCGATCGTCGGCTACACGAACGCCGGCAAGTCGACACTCCTGAATCGCCTGACCAACAGCGAGGTGCTGAGCGAGGACAAGCTCTTCGCCACCCTGGACCCGACCTCGCGACGCCTGCGAGTTCCGAGCGAGCGTGAGGTCATTCTGACCGACACAGTGGGCTTCATTCGGGACCTGCCGGACGACCTGCGTGAGGCGTTTCGCGCGACCCTTGAAGAGCTGGTCGACGCGGACCTGTTGCTGCATGTGATCGACGCGTCGGATCCGGCGCAGGACGCTCACATCGCGTCAACCGAACGCATCCTGGCAGAGCTCGAGGTGATCGAGACGCCGCGCCTTCGGGTCTTCAACAAGATCGATCGCGTCGGAGACGAGCCGCGAGCGTTTGCGCCGGATGAAGTCGGCATATCCGCA
>JAUICO010000174.1 GCA_030427825.1 bacterium
CCGCCGGGTCCGCCGGCCGCGGTGCTGTCGCCGCCGCCGGTGGTGCCACCGGTGGCCGCGGGTCCATAACCGCAATTCGTTGCGCTCTGTCCGTTGCCGCCGCTCGATCCGCAGGGCGAAGACACGCCGTTGCCCGCTGAGGTACCGTTGCCGTTGCCGCCTGCGGGGCTGCTGTCGGCGCCGGCGCTCCCGTCGGCACCGTTATCACCGAAGCCGCCGTCGCCACCACGCACAACGAGGTTGGACATCACCACGTTTGACGCGGAATTTCGAATCCACACAGCATGTGTGCTTTGACCACCACCGAGGAAGGAGCGGCCTTCGATGTTGAGGCCGTCGATGCGCGTCTCCGCAGTGACGCCGTCGACAGCGAGAGTCTTGTCGTCGGTGCCGCGAATTACAGTGGTGTTTGCGTTGATGTCCCGCTCCCACGTGCTCGCGTCATAGCCGCCGAAGAGTCCGACGCCGCTGCTGAGTGTGATGCTGCCGGAGTAGAGTCCACCACTCACCAACACGTCACAGGGCCCGCCCGGGCACGCCGCTGCGAGGTCGATGCCCGCCTGAATCGAGTCCACCGGACTGTCGATCGTACCGTCGTTTGACGCTGCGCCGCCGTTGTCAGTTGTGGCGACAAATATGGATTGTGTGAGCACGCCGTCGACACCGTCGCAGTTTGCATCGACGCCGAGATCGTCCGGTACATCGTCGTCGGTGACAAACACACACTCGCAGCCATCGATCGTGAGAGAGTTCGCGTTGATGAAGCCGGGGTCGCAGGACGTCATCTCGCAGCTGGTGCCGGCGCAGCTTCCGTCGGCGTTCTGAAAGAAGGTCGCGCAGTTGACGATGTTGTCGCAGGTGGTTCCGCACGCGAAGTCCGCGCCGAAGGTCGACTCGCAGCCGTCGAGTCCGATGCCGTTGCAGTCGCCGGTCAGGGGCGCGCAACCCGAGATCTCGCAGAGGCCGCCTGTGCAGGCCGCTGCCTCGACGTTGACGCGATCCGTGCACACCGCTGAGCTGTTGTCCCCGGGCGCTGTGGCGGGGGTGTAGTCCGGGTCCGCGACTCCGCAGGCGCCACAGTTGTCCGCGTCATCGGCGCCGACGACGACTTCACAGCCGTTGGCGGCGACGCCGTCACAGTCCGCGTAGCCGGCATCACACAGGGCGATGCGACAGCCGAAGTCGACAGTTACGGCGTCCGGGTCTTCGACAGCGCATCCGATCACGTCGATGTGCAGGCTCGCGTCTGCTTCGAGGGCGCTGCAGTCGGTGCATGCGCTGCCGCAGGTGCTGAGGTCAGACACGAGGGCCTCGCAGCCGGGTTCAATCGAGTCGCAGTCAACGAAGCCAACCGAACATTCCTCATATCCGCAGAGGCCCGTGTTGGCGTCGCAGAACGCGTTCGCGGTGTTGGGTTGCGTGAGGCAGTTCTCGGCCGGCGTGGAGCAATCCGGCGCGCAGTACTCGACGGCGCGGATGGATTCGCAGTCGCTGTCGCCGGTCTGCACTTCGCAGAATCCGGCCTCGCAGGTTGTGGGTACACATGAGGCGAGGAAGGGCGCTGCCGACGAGACGACGCACTCGCCGTCCGCCACCCCGAGCTGCGAGTCGCAGCCCAGACACGCGGCGCCGCAGTGGGCCTCGTCCGAGAGGTCGACGCAGCCATCGAAGCCGGGACAGAAGCCGAGTCCCTGCAGGCAGCCCGTGTCCCGGCAGGTGTAATCGCGGGCGCCGGGGGTCTCTTCAACGCATTGGTAGCTGTTTCCGGTGGCGGTCGAGAGGGCCACGCAGTCTGCATCGCTGTCGACGTCTGAGCATGCGCCGCAATTCGATGGGCTGGACAGATCGGCCTCGCAGCCATTCTCGACGAGCTCATCACAGTCAGCGAAACCGGTCGGGCATTGGGTGATCGTGCAGACGCCTGCGAGACACTCGGTGGTGGATGACGGAGCTCGGCAGAGGGCGTTGCAGGCGCCGCAGTGCTGGCTGCTTGTCTGCAGGTCGAAGTCTTCGTCGATTTCGATGTCGCAGTCGTTGTCCAGGTTGTCGCAGAGCTCGGGGGCACCGGCGAACACACTCGCCAGGGTATCGTCGCAGTCGAGGCCAAGGCAGCCGGGCCCCTCGCCATAGCCATCGCCGTCGGCGTCGAGGCAGTTGCCGCAGAAGCCGGAGTTGGGCGTGCACAGGTCTACGGTTTCGGAGCCTCCGTCGCCGTCCACAACGACGGCTTCACAACCGAAGCCGACCGGGCACCCGTTGCCGCAGCCGGTGGCGCAGAAGGTGCCGTCGATGAAATCTACGCAGCGATTGTCGCCGCCTTCGCAATCGGTTGGCGAGTCGCAGGGATTGCATAGTACGTTTGCGGGTGGGATGCAGAGTTCGGTGACGTCGCCGGCCGAGGTGGTCAGAACACGGCACTCCCAACCGCCGGGTTCGCAGTCGACGTCCGTCTGGCAGAGCCGGGAGCAGAGGCTGTCTTCCGAGGTCGCGATGCAGAGGTTGCTGTCGCAGTCGTCATCGATCAAGCAGGGCCCCTGGTACGTGCCGGGAGCGATGCCGGTGTCGCCTACGTCTTCGGTGGGCGGGTCGTCGATGAGGCCCTCGTCAGCTCCGGGATCTGAGCTCGGATCGTTGCCGGGGTCGTTGCCGGGATCGTCGACGACGTCCGGGACGATGGTCGGGAAGAAGCACTCGGTGCCATCGCAGCGCAGGCCCGTGGCGCAGTCGTCGTCTTCAGCGCAGGCCTCGCCGATCCCGCTGCCACCGCCCGTTTCGGCATCCTTACAGGCCGCCAGCGCACAGGCTGCGCAGAGAAGAAGCGCAGCCCTCCAAAGAAATTGCCCGGATTTCATCGTCTCCCCCTGAGATGTCGACAGGTGCATTCTACCAGCCTTCGTCGCATCGTACACGCCGGGCGGGATGGCATCGGGCTAACGTCTGCGGGCGCGATGCGTTAGAAAATGCACGCCCACCGATCGAGAAATATACGGCCGTCGGATACGCGGGCGTGTTGAGCCTCGAACCAGCCTGCCGGCGTGCTTTCTCCCCCGACCGCGTCCCGAGATCGTTGCGCACAGATCTATTCCCGGCGCCCGCAATAAAACGCTGGCACGCTCTATGCACCTTTGTTATGCGCCGCCCCGCTGTGATGTTTTCGTAACGCTCAGCTCTGATGTGCGGTGGCTCCTGTTTCGGTAGTCGCGCAAGCGCTCCGGGGCAGTACGAGTGTGAACTTTTCTGGGAGTTTGTGGATGTTCCGAACCCCTTCGGGCTGCCGAGGGCTGTCTCTGTCGGCTGCGATGGTCGCGCTGGTGATGGCGCTGCCTGCGTCTGCCGGTGAGGTCTCATCGGCGAGCTTCGTCGGTTCGACCGTCGACGTGCGCTATGAGCTGCCCTTCGCCACCGTGTTTCCGAACGTAAATGAGTTCGAATATACCGGCACCAACCTCCTGACATTCTCTCTGTCGCCCCGCTTCGCGATCAACGACACCCTCTCACTCTCGGCGGGCTATTCGGTGACCCGCCGCCTCGGTTTCGCTGCCCGAGAGCAGCAGATCGCAATCGACGGCGGCCTGACCGGTGACGCTGAGCTGACCTTGAGCTCCGGAAACGCCCCCGACCGCCTCAACAGCAAAGAGGTCTGCATCGACGGCGACCAGAACGCATTTGGCGGCGAGGCCCAGTGCTTCAACGTAGACCGCAATGAGCTTTGGGTCTCCAGTGACCTGCGACTCACACTGCACGCGAATCGCTTTGTAACGATTCCCGGCGTCGACGTCCCGGTCTCCGCGAGCTTCGGTGTGGCGCTGCCCACCAGCCAGGCCAGTCGTGTAGCAGGCGCGATGCTCCTCGGACTCAACGCTTCCCTCGGTCTCTCGAAAACCGTGAGCGTGCTCGAGGGCCTGACATTCGGCTACGGACTGCGCGGCTCGGTCCCGATCCGCAACGCGACGACCTCACAGTACGTAGGCGCCCGGGGAACCTGCTCCTCGCCCAGCGAGTGCGCGGAGTTCTCTCAGAGCGGCACGCGCCTCTCGGCATTCACGCTGCAGAACATCTTCTCTCTCGGCCTCGGACTCACCGAACAGCTCTCCGTGAGCGGATACTTCGGCGTGGTCAATACGAAGCTCTACGGCCTGGCGGACGCCAACGTGTCCGAGTCCGGCGGAGTCGACACCGGTGGCGGCGGTGGCGAGCCCTGTAGCGAGGATGTCGATCAGTCGCTGACCGGAAACACGGACCCGGCAGGCTCGCCCTGCATGGAAGTGAAGAACAGCGACTGGCGTAACGCGACCATCTCAGGCGTGACCATCGGATACACCCCGTGGAGCCCCCTGACGCTGACCCTCGGTGTTGAGACCTCTGCTCCGCAGCTCGATCCCTCCGATACCCGTTCGTACACGCTGCCCTTCGATAAGAACTACACCAGCTTCGTACTGGGACTCAGCTTCGACGTCGGCGGCCTTGTTCACACGCTCAGCACAGATGAAGAAGAAATCATCGAGGACATCGATGAAGTCGACGATGTCATCGAAGCCCCTGTGGAGCCGCAGGCGACCGCTCCGGCGACCACCATTCAGATCGAAGCTCCGCCGGCCGATACGGCCGTCGATGACGCTGAAGCAGCCGTCGAGGACGCAGAGGACGAAGTGCTCGATGAAAGCGAGTCCGCGCTGCAGCGTAGCGAAGACACCATGCAGGATTCAGTTCAGGATTCAGTTGTAGCACCCATTCAAGACCAGAGCGGACAGCCGCTTGACGCAGGACAGGAGTAAGACAGCGATGTCGAAGGCAATCAGGACCGTCATGACCCGCAGCGCGTTGCTCATCGCGCTCACCTCCATCTTCATCGCAGGCTGCGCCGAAGACCCCGATAGCAGCGGGGCCATCAATCGCGTGCAGGCCAACTACGTCGAGAAGTCATACTTCACCGGCGAGTGGTACTACCAGGCGACCGCCACCGAGATTCCTCTCGGCGATGCATCACTGATTCTTGGTGAGCCTGTTGGGGATATGACCCGCATCCGCTGGGACATCCAGGAAGACGTGCTCTACGGACGCGTCTCCTTCGAAGCCTTTGAGGGTGCTGAGAACAGCCCCAACGTCGAAGTCGACGAGAACTACCTCGGCGAGCCGGTGGTTGCCTTCCGCATCACCAAGCACTTCGACATTCAGCAGCAGTACAATGCCGCCACCGGCGAGCGCTCGAACGTGATCTACGAAGACACGTCTGACCGCGTCTGGTGGGAGCGCGACTACATGCGCGTCGACTGGTCCGACAACATCCTGACGCACCACATGCTCGACGCAGAGCCCATCGGCTACTACCCGCAGGGCGACGACCCGAACGCGCCGGTCTTCGAAGAGGACGGCAGCTACTTCGACGTCACGAGCCGCATCATCGCCGGCGCCGAGATGGTCGACTACCCGCCCTACGGCACCTTCCCCGCATGCTGGTTCTACGACACCATCTTCAAGCCCTGCACCCCAGCTGAGTACACGATCCGTCACAGCTTCCTGAAGATTGATCCGGAGCACCAGTATCACCCGGAGCCCTACAAGGGCGCTGCGACCGAGCTCTTCGGCTTCTTCTGGACCGACCGAACCGTGTACGACTACCAGGAAGGCCTTCGTCAGCAGCGCCTTGAGCGCTACATGAACCGACACAACATGTGGGCGACCTGGTACGACGACGACGGGAACCTGCTCCCGGCATCGGAGCGCGAATTCCAGCCAATCGTCTACCACGTCAACGACGAGTGGCCG
>JAUICO010000036.1 GCA_030427825.1 bacterium
CGGGTCCCCTTGCCTTGGGGGCGGTCGCCGCAGGTGTCAGGCGCGCGATGAGATCGAGGTGCCCGGTGTCGCCCAGCCATGCGCCCCCGTCCCTCGATGCGATCGCGGTCGCGACCACGGCGGAGCCTCGCGGGTTCAGCACCTCACACACGCCGGCGTGGGCGTTTGTGCGGCGCTCGATGGCGCCGGCGAGACGCTCCGCGAGGGCGCGCACCTTCTCTGCTGCGGCGTCCGCCTGTAGTCGAATGCGCAGGACGCTGCGCCTTCTTGTCGCAGAGTTGAAGCTCTCCACGGTGAGCAGCTCCCACGCCGGGTCGTCTTTGAGAATCAGGTCGTCCAGCTGCGCCCGCTCCTTCCAGATTCGTGAATAGCCCGGGATTGGCCCGGTCTGCACGCCGGCTCGCCGTGGGTTGATGAATACGTCTTTGACGGTGTCTGTGAAGGACATGTTGGATGTGCCGGTGCGTGTTGGTGGACTGTAGCTCAGGCGGGATCGGTGACGTGTCGCCATTCCGGCAGACCCATCTCATTCGGCGTGCGCCCGGGGGCGACAAAGCGGTGTCGAGAGCCCCGGCTCAGCTTGACATCACCTACCCCCGGCGGCAACGTGCGCGCGCCTTTCAGAGCGCCGCCTCGTTCGCGAGTTCCGGTGGCGGGTTTGAGATGAAAGAGGACGCATGTCGGCAGACGGATACACAGTAGCAGTAGCGGGCGCCACGGGAGCCGTCGGCCGAGAGATGCTGCGAATGCTGGACGAGCAGAACTTTCCTATTCGCCGGCTGGTTCCCCTCGCGAGCGCCCGGTCGGCGGGCCTCAAGATGGATTTCCGCGGCACCGAGGTTGAAGTCGCCGAGCTGACGAAGAAGAGCTTTGCCGGGGTCGATCTGGCGCTCTTTTCGGCAGGTGGCGCGCGGGCCAAAGAGTTCGCGCCCGCCGCGGTCGATTCGGGCTGTGTCGTTGTCGACAACTCCAGCGCCTGGCGGATGGATGACGACTGTCCTCTGGTCGTACCCGAGGTGAACGCCGCTGCCCTTGAGGGCCACAAGGGCATCATCGCGAATCCGAACTGCAGCACCATTCAGATGGTCCTGCCCCTGCAGGTCCTGCACGAGCTCGGTGGCCTCAAGCGGGTAATCGTATCGACCTACCAGAGCGCGTCGGGCGCGGGGCAATCGGGCATCGAAGAGCTCCTCGACGGCGCGCGAAAATCTCTGGCCGGCGAAGAAATGCCGGCGGAGGTGTTCCCGCATCCCCTGGCGTTCGACTCGATCCCCCACATCGGGTCCTTCGAGCCTTCAGGATACACGAACGAAGAAGAGAAGATGCTCTTTGAGACGCGGAAGATCCTCGGTCTTCCCGAGCTGGCTTCGTCAGCGACCTGCGTGCGGGTTCCGGTCGTGCGTGGCCACCTTGAGAGCGTGACCGCAGACCTGGAGCGCCCCGTGTCGGCGGCCGACGCGCGCGCCGCGATGGAGCGCTTTCCGGGGTTGGTTGTCATGGATGACCCGGCGAACGCGGTGTACCCGCTCGCACGGGACTGCGTGAATCGCCGCGAGACTTTTGTTGGCCGCCTCCGGGAAGACAACACCCTGCCGGCGACATTGCATTTCTGGGTCGTGAGCGACAACCTCTGGAAGGGCGCCGCGTGGAACGCAGTTCAGATTGCTGAAGAGCTGCACAACCGAGGATGGATGCGTGTTTGAATTGACCGGGCTGCCCGGACGCCGTGTGGCGAGAGGATGCGCCGCGGCGACTGTCGCGGCCTGCGGTGTCGTGCTGGCCCTGATAGGGTGCGCGGGCGGGGCGATGGCCCAGAGCTACATCGTCGAACGCGACATCAGCGGTTTCGGCACCGCCGGCAGTCTGAGTACCGATGGCACGATTCTGCGAATCGGTATCGATGATTGCGAGACCCTGATCGGCGATGAAATCGATTTGACCTTTGAGTGGACGGTGCTCGCCTCTGCCGCCGGCGAATCCTTCTCGGTCAAAGTCGGACGCCCCTACGATTCGGCGGATTGCGACACAACGACCACACAGTCGAATGGCGAAGCCGAGAGTACTGACGCGGCCTCCGATCTCTGCTTCGGTGCGGTGATCGCGGAGACCGTTAGCGGCACAACCATATCGGTTGAGCTTGATACGCTCGAGTACTTCGGCTTCACGACCGTCGCGGATTGCGAAGGCACCAACAACGACACGGATGTGTTCCTGATTCTGCCAACCACAGACCTCACGAGCACAACCCTCGAGAGCGACAGTCTGCAGATTGACCTGGACGGCGTGAGACCGGTCGCTCCGACCGGTCTGTCAGTGAACGCCGGCGAGTCCACGCTTGAGATCGACTGGGACGAGCCGTCCGAGCAGGACGGATACACTGTGTATGTTTCGACCTCGCCGCTGGTTCAGGGCACCGCCGCTGCCGAGATTACCGGGGCCTCCAGTGACGAAGTCACTTCGACGAGTGTGTCCTTCAACTCGGGCATCGTCGCAGACCAGACATACTACGTCGGTGTCACGGTGTTTGACGCCGCCGGTAACGAGAGCGCACTCTCGGAAGTCGTGCAGGTGACCACACAGCAGGCTGATGACTTCTGGGAGTACTACAAGGGCAACGGCGGCTCCGAAGCCGGTGAGTTCTGTAACACGGCTCCTGCTCGATCCGGGCTGCCTCTCGCTCTTGCACTGGGACTTGTGGCGCTCCGTCGCCGGGGAGGCGCGAATGCCTGAAAGCAAACACGCGCTGCTGCCCGGAAGTACACTGAGAATGTCGCGCGGCCTCCGTCAGGTCGCAGCGCTCCTGACCCTTGCCGCTGCGCTTGTGCTTGCCCAGGCCGCGAGCGCTCAGGTGCAGTATTTGGATGGCGGGCTGACTCCGATTTCCGGCGCTCTGGACTTTAAGTTCGGTCCCTACACGCCTGACATCGACAGCGATCCGTCCCTCGGCGGCGCAACCCCGTACAGCACTGTATTCGGTGGGGGCGGGCTTCTGTCAGAGGTCGTGTACGAGCACCATCTCTGGCAGGGGATTGGCACCGCATCCATCGGGTTTCACCTCGGCTTCTTCTCGAAGAAGGCGGACGCGCTGAACGCCGACGGTACTCGGAGTGCGGACGCAACACGCCTCTCGCTGGTTCCGCTGCGCCTCTCCGGCGTGTATCGCTTCGACTATCTTGAGGAGCGCTTTAACATCCCGCTGGTACTCTCCGCACGAGTCGGTCTCGACTACTACTTCTACCGGGTGAAGGGCGGCGACGGGACGGCCGACTTCAGCGACGCCGACGGCTCAAGCACCGGTCGCGGCGGCACTCACGGTTGGCACGCCGGCGCGACGCTCTACTTCCTTCTCGACATCCTCGCCCCCAACATGGCGCGGGATCTGGACTCGGCGACGGGCATCAACAACAGCTACCTCTTCGCCGAGTTCCTGCACGCTGACATTCGCGACTTCGGCGCGGACGACAGCTGGGATGTCGGCGACACGACCTTCCTGTTTGGGCTTGGCTTCGAGCTCTGAGCCTCCGCCGCAGGCGGTCGATTCGGGGCGGGTTCGCATCCTTGTCGCCTACCACGGCGCAGGCATGCACGGCTGGCAGGTGCAGCGCGGGCTTCCCACGGTCGAAGGGCATCTTACCGACGCCGTAGAGCGACTTCTCGGTGAGCGGGTGAAAGTCTGGGGCGCCAGTCGCACCGACGCCGGTGTGCACGCCCGCGGCCAGGTCGCGGCCTTCGATGACGGCGGCAGGCGCGACACGAACGAGTATTATCGAGCGCTGAACATGCTCACACCACGCTCGATCTCTGTGCGGGGTTGCGAGCGTGTCGAAGCCGCGTTTCACCCCCGGCACGACGCTCGGGGAAAGGTGTATCGATACCGCATCAACGATGGTTTCGACGCCGATCCGATGTTGCGCGATCGCGCGATGCATGGCGCCGGTCGACTGGATGCCGAGGCCATGCACGAGGCGGCGCAGTACTTTGTCGGTGAGCAGGACTTCACCTCAGTGCGCGCCGCAGGGTGTGACGCCAACTCGCCGGTGCGCAAGCTTCACGCACTCCGGGTCCGTCGGGTCTCGCCGAACGAGATTGAGGTGTTTGTGTTGGGATCTGCGTTCCTGAAGCACATGGTACGTACCATCGCCGGGACTCTTGTGGAGATCGGGCGCGGCCGCCGCGACCCCCGGTGGGTGCGGGAGCTGCTTGCCGCACGAGACCGACAGGCTGCCGGCCCGACCGCGCCGGCCTGTGGACTTACGCTGGAGTCGATCTACTATCCGTCTCAGCCCTGGCCCGCCGAGCTTGTCGACGTGGCTCCCTTTGATATTCTTACCCCCGCCGACCTGCTCTGATCGTCGCGCATTGCGACCCCAACGGGTTTTGCAGTTGTGGTGCGTACATGCCGATGTTACGTGTTTTGCGATGTTGATCCGTCTCCCACCGCTTCGGTATTTTCTGCCGAACCTGTTTACCCTGGCCGCGACCTTTTGCGGGTTCGCGATCATCCACATTGCGTCTACAGCGACGGACCCCCGACATTTCTACCTTGCCGCGTCCCTGATCCCGCTGGCTTGTGTGCTCGACGGGCTGGACGGGCGCATTGCGCGTCTGTTCAGGGCACAGTCTCTCTTCGGTGTGCAGTTCGACAGCCTCAGTGACTTTCTCACCTTCGGCGTCGCTCCGGCTTTCCTGATCTATCACTGGGCCCTGCACGAGCTGGGCGTTCCCGGCCTGCTCCTGTCCTTCTTGTTTGCGGCCGCTGCGATGACGCGCCTTGCCCGCTTCAACGTCGACTCGGAAGCCCAGGGTGACGTGCAGGACGGCCCCGAGCGCTACTTTGAGGGCCTTTCCGCGCCGATGGGCGGCATGGCGATCGCGGCTGTGGTCGGTCTTGATACGGGCTTTCTGGCACGGCAGACCGCCGTGCCCGAGGCACTGCCCGGACTTGCCGTGCTGGTTGGATTGCTCTCCTTCCTCATGGTCAGCAGCATCCCCTTCCGTACCTTCAAAGACCTGCGCTGGAACCTGGCGAACCGCCTGCTGGTGGGCTCGGTCCTCGCCACGGTGGTGGTTGTAGCCATCGTGGCCGATCACATGGTCGCACTGAGCTGCGCGTTCTTCGCGTACATGCTGCTCAACTTCTTCAACGCGATGGTGGTTCGCCCCATCGTACGCCGTCGCGCGATGCGTCGCGGAGAGTGGAAAGAGGAGTGGGATGTGATGACCTACGAAGACGACGAAGAGTCGATTCTGGACCCCGCCCTCGACCCCGTGGTCGAGGAATGGAACGCGAATGAGGACGGGGATCAGCCTCGCTGAAAAGTGCCCTCAAGTCAGTGCTCACGCACAAAACCGGCGCTTGACACAAAAAACATGATCCCATAGGCGGCGCTGCAAGCCGCACAGAAATGTGATGCACCATTTGAAGCGACGGACACCTGCGTGGCCGATCGCGGACGATTTCTATCCCCAATCGTCGGCGTCTCGTCGACACCAACCAGGAGAGTATCGATGAACAATCGATTCCAGTGGGCCCTCGTGCTCTTGTCCTGCCTTGCGCTCACACTGGGCGCCTGTGGCGACGACGACGGCGACGGCGGCAACGATGCCGGCAACGGCGACGATTCAGGCAACATCGACGTTATCGATCTTGACGTACCGGACAACGACACCTCGTCGATGTGCGGCGACATCATCCTCGATTGCGAGCGCAACGTGGATTGCCGCAACTCGGACATCCAGGACGCATACGGGTACGTGAACCCGGTCTGTGATTCCGGTTGCTGTGTGGAAGGCCCCTGCGCTCAGCAGGACCAGGCCTGTACGCCGGACGGCTCGCAGGACACGGACGAGTACTTCTGCGAAGACGTCTTCGGTAACGGTGAAGGCCTCTGCGGTCTGCGCTGCGACAGCGACGCTGCCGAAGACGCAGAGACCGACGACTGCCCGAACGGCGCGTACTGCTTCGAAGCCGACCCCGACTTCACCGCAGTGCCCTTCGCCAATGGTGCCTGCACAACCGGCGACTGCGACTCGATCTTCAACGCCGACGACTGCGGCGGCGTGAACACCTGCCTGCCCGTCGCGAACGGCGCCAGCTTCTGCATCCCGGCCGGCGACATCGCTGCCGGCGGTGAGTGCGGCGCTGACGTGACCGGCGACTGCGAGCGCGGCCTCCTCTGCTTCGAAGGCGAGTGCACGGCGACCTGCGACACCACGGACAGCAGCGCCTGCGGCAGCGACGAGTGCGTCGCGGTCTTCGACGGCACCGGCGACAACCACCCCGGCATCTGCGGCACAAGCTGCGATGCGTTCTCCACGGGCCAGTGCGGCGAAGGCGAGTCCTGCCAGCCGGCGCTTGGACGCTTCGGCATCACCGCATGGTACTGCGCCGACGCTCCGGACACCCTGGTTGAGATTGGTGAGACCTGCGTGCCGGAAGACAACAACTGCGTCGAAGGCGCTGTGTGCCTGAACCAGGGTACCACCGCTGCCCCGATCTACGAGTGCACAGAGCACTGCGACGCATCGATCGCGACCGAGCCCTGCACGGACGCAGCGGACGTCTGTCTGCCCAGCGCCATCGAAGGCTACGGATTCTGCAGCGAAGCCTGCACCCCGTACCCGCGTCTCGGCGAAGGGAACTACGGCTGCGAAGAAGGCAACACATGTGTTCCTTTCGCAACCAATGACGACCCCGACCTTCTCCAGGGCGCCTGCTACGACGCCACCGGAGCTGGTGAGCAGGGCGACTCTTGCCCCGTCGCCAGCAACGGCTTCCTGTCGTGCGCTGACTTCGGCCTCTGCATCGACGGAAGCGGCGCAGAGCCGCCTTCACCGACGTGCAAGGCTCTCTGCCAGCCCTGGACCGCCGGTGACACGGGTTGTGGCGAGGACGAAGTCTGCAACGCCTTCGCTGATGCCGCAATCGCTCGCTGCGAGACGGAGTTCACGGACGTGCCGCGCGGACAGGCCTGTCCTGCCGCAGACGAGTTCCTGAACTGCGCTGATGACTACACCATCTGCATCGACGTGGGCCTGAGCCCGAGCGGCCCGGTCTGCCTTGAGCTCTGCTGGGATACGGTCGGCTGCATCGGCGACCCGAACGAGCAGTGCCTCGCCCAGAGCCAGGGACAGTGGGTCTTCGGCATCCCGCACCAGGGTCTCTGCGTCCCCGGTCAGTGATTCGAAAGCGCTGAGCATCTAACGCTCAATCGACCGGGCTCCTCACAGCAGTGACGGGCCCGGCCGTCGTTTTTGGTGGTCCGATTGCGCCCGAACCGCAGCATGGCACTCGCCCTCATGGCAGCATTGGGGCGAGACTGCCGGCCGCTGTGGGAGAGAGCACATAGCGGGGATCGTTCGGCCCGGTGGGCGGTCCCTGCGCGCCCCGCATTGCTTTTGACATCGCTCCCGTCTCACTCTAGCCTTTGCCGGTCGTCGCATCCGAGGTGGTCGGCATCGCATCACCTCAGCACCAACCGCGCCGGCATACGGAGATTTACGTTCAACCTCGGAAGTCCTGCATGAAGTCACGCATTCACGTTCTCGTTTCGCTTCTCACTGTCCTTGCACTCGGCCTCGGGTCCGGCTGCACCGACGACGGCAACGACGACACCAACAACGGCGGCCGCGACGTCGGAAACACCCTCGACGTCAACCGCGCCGACGTTGAGGAAGACACGGTCCAGGACGTCGTTCAGGGATTTCAGTGCAGCTCGATCGAGACAAACAACAACGCGGGAGTCGCCTGCCAGTCACCCGCGACCTGCGAAGACGGCACCTCATGCGCGATTCTTGAGCAGGGAGAGACCGTAGGGACCTGCTTCCAGCTCTGCGCTCCCGGATTGTGCGAAGCGATGTGCACAGGCGATGAAGTCTGCATCGCGATCGGCGATCCCCAGAGCGGTCAACCCGCGACCTTCGCTGACGGCACCGCACAGGGTGTTTGCGCTGTCCCGCCCACCGGCGATGTCGGAGCCTTCGGCGTCTGTGACAGCGAGAATCTCTGTGCTGCCGGTCAGAGCTGTTCTGCCTTCTCACAGGGCGCCACCACCGGCTTCTGTATCCCCAGCTGCGCTAACGGTGAGACCTGCCCGACCGTCGGCGGCATCGCCTCACAGTGTATCCTTGGCGCTACTGCGAACGAGACCACCGGCTGCGGCATCGGCTGCCAGTCTGACGCAAACTGCCCCACAGGACTCCGCTGCGACGCATTTGGTATCTGCCTCGAGTAGGGGCGCGAGCGCACCTGAAACCGGACGCGGCGGTATGCGGCTGATTACAGCTCGATGCGCCGCGTTGGTTGTTTTTGCGCCGGCCTTTGCCCGCGCGACCATCGTCGCACTCCTCGTCGCCCCGGCTCTCCTCGTCGCCGGCGCATGCAACATCACGGTAGGCACTCGGCAGGTCGACACCGATGGGCTCCCGGACGCCGCCGCAGACATCGACGAGGACATAGGAGTTGTCTCCGATGCCGGCACCGGCTTCTGCGACCTCTATGCGCCGGACTGCGCCGCAGGGCAGCGATGTGCTCCCGGCAGCGCCGGAGGGCCTGTCTGCGTCGACGCGGGTCCCAGAGAAGCCGGCCATCGCTGCCTCGATGGTCCGGAGTCCGATTGCGCTGCGGGCCTGGTGTGCGTCCAATCCACCGCAGCCGTTGCGTGTTGTCGCGCGCTCTGCGCTGGAGGTCGAATCTGTCTCGAAGGGCAGGGCACGTGCACCGAAATCGGACGCTCCGGTGCCCAGCTTGTTCGCGCCTGTATTCCAGCAACCGACTCCTGCTCTTCGCTGTAGATCTCGATTCTCAGGCGTCCAATCGTTGCACCGCCCCGTATCCGATGCTACCCGCAGCGCGCGCGCAGCCCGGGGCCGTTCCTACGGGGATGCGCTGCGTTGATGCGCTGTCGTCCAATGGCAGGACTGCGGGTTTTGATCCCGTCTATCCAGGTTCGAATCCTGGCGGCGCAATTGCTGACCCGCCTCACCAGAAACTCGCGCGAAGCCGCGAAAAACGGAGCCCGGCCCGATGAGCACTCGTGCGCACGACAGCATCTCCCTGTTCAGCGGCACTGCGAACCCCGGCCTGGCGGCTGAGATCGCGGACTACCTCTCGTTGCCCCTCGGCGCCATCGACGTGAATCGTTTCGCTGACGGCGAGATTCACGTGATGATCAATGAGAGCGTCCGCGGCAAGGACGTCTACGTCGTCCAATCTCTGTGTCGGCCGGTCAACGACACCGTGATGGAGCTCCTTGTGATCGTGGACGCTCTACGTCGAGCGAGCGCCCGTTCGATTACGGCGGTTCTGCCCTACTACGCCTATGGGCGGCAGGATCGGCAGCCGCGCCCGCGAACCCCGATTACGGCCAAGCTCCTGGCCGACCTGATCACAACCAGCGGCGTCGAACGCATCCTCGCCATGGACCTGCACGCGAACCAGATCCAGGGCTTCTTCGACGTACCCTTCGATCACCTCTATGCCACGCCGGTGCTCTGCGGAGCGATGAAGAAGGAGGTCGGGACCGAGCCCGAACGCTGCGTCATCGTGTCCCCCGACACCGGTGGCGTCGAGCGCGCCCGCCAGTACGGAAAGAGAGTTCGCGCCGGCATCGCGATCATCGACAAGCGCCGACCGCGGCCGAACGTCGCCGAGGTGATGCACGTCATCGGCGACGTCGAAGGGAAAGACGCCTTCATCGTCGACGATATGATCGACACGGCAGGAACCCTGTGCAGCGCGGCCGCCGCGCTGAAACGCAAGGGAGCGCGTCGCGTCCTTGCCTTCGCAACGCACGGCCTGCTGAACGGCCCGGCAGCACAGCGAATCATGGACTCGGAGATCTCAGAGGTCTACGTCACGAACACGATCCCGGTCGACCCGATCGCCATAAACTGCCCGAAGATCAACGTCTTGAGCGTCGGGAAAACCATCGGCGAGACGATTCGTCGCGTCCACGGATACAGCTCGGTGTCATCATTGTGGGCCGAAGAAGAGGCTCGTGGCGGAGCAAGCGCCGCCGACGGCTGAAAAAGCAGCGCGAGATCTGCGGCTTGCGGTTGACCGCGGCGTTCGCTTCGCATACCCCGCTCCGCCTGCCGTGACCCGTGGAGGACTGGCATGGAAATGATGCAGATTGATGGTGATAAGCGTGTTGCGGGATCCAAGGGTTTTGCGCGTCGAGTACGTGCGGCCGGTCAAATCCCCGGAATCATCTACGGCAACGGCGTGGAGAACACGCCGATCAGCGTAGACCCCAAGGCACTCGCCGAGATTCTTCGTACCGAGTACGGATTCAACAACGTATTCACGGTGAACGTGGGCGGTGCGTCCCACAACTGCATGGTGAAGGACTACCAGTTCGACAGCGTGCGTCGTGAGATTACACACGTCGATCTCTACGTCGTTCAGCCGGAACAGTTCATCGTCACCTCGGTTCCCGTGAAGGCGATCGGAAACTCCGTCGGCGTCAAGATGGGTGGGCGACTGCAGATCGTGACCCGCGATGTTCGCGTCCGGTGCGCGGTGAAGGACATCCCCGCGACGGTGGACCACGACGTGACCAAACTCGCGGTATCTGAGTCGGTTTACATCGATGAGATTACACCGCCGCAGGGCTGCACCTTCGAGTTCAACCATCGTTTTCCCGTGATTCGCATTGCACGCAAGCGCGGCGCAGTCATCGCTGCTACGGCAGACGCGGCTGATGGCGCAGGCGCTGAGGCAGCGACACCCGAGGCTGAGTAGGCTGTAGCGACCTCGCGGGCCGCTACTTCTCGCGGCCCCGCCGTCGCCCATCAGCATGACCGGCACTCATCGTAACCCGGTGCCGCCGATGACAAGCGTGCTTCGATGATTCCAGCCGGCAAAGTGCTGATCGCGTGCCTGGGGAATCCGGGCGCGAAGTACGTGGGCACGAAGCATAATATCGGCTTCGAAATCGCCGCAGAGCTTGCCTCTCGTTGGGGTGTTCGCGCATCCGAGAAAAAGTTCCGCGGACTCTTCGGCAGCGGCAACATCGGAGACCGCCAGGCTGTCATTCTGCTTCCGCAGACCTACATGAACCTGAGCGGCGAATCCGTTGGAGGCGCATCGCAGTTTTGGAAAATTCCGCCGGAGCGCGTGGTGGTTGTACACGACGAGCTCAACATCGGCCTTGGCGAGCTTCGCCTCAAGATTGGCGGTGGCCATGGGGGTCACAACGGTCTGCGATCGATCGACCAGCACCTCGGCACGCGGGACTACTACCGCGTGCGCGCCGGAATCGGGCGACCGCCTCACGACGATGTCTCCGGCTGGGTTCTGAGCCCCTTTCGCAAGGCGGATCAGACGGCGGTGGGCTATCTGATTCAGGACAGTGCGGATGCCGTCGAACTCCTTCTGCGCGAGGGGCTCCAGGCAGCGCAGAACCGCTACCACGCGCCGTCCTGATCGAAGCGATCGTCGGTTGATCCCGCGGCGAAAAAGGGCCGAAAAGTCTGATGACTTGCCTCAGACCCTGTGTTAGGTCGCCGCACTTCAGAGGCCCCGCGGGGCCGAGAACGCTGATTACAACGGGCTTTTCGCCCGATCTTAAAGGGTCCTTCGGGACACATTCCAAACTTCGTCGGACACGGTTGTCCGGCGTCGAGCAACGAGGAAGTACGCAGTGGAATCATTGATTTACCTGGTCCCCGGCGCAGGCCTTCTGGCCCTGATTTTCGCCTTCTTCAAGTCAACCTGGGTCTCCAAGCAGGATCCGGGTGATGCAGAGATGGTACGCATCGCGCGTCTCATCAAAGAAGGCGCAATGGCATTCCTCGCTGCAGAGTACAAAGTGCTCGCGGTCTTCGTCGTTGGTGTCGCCGTTCTTCTTGGTGTTGCCAACCTTGGCGGTACCGAAGAAGACGCACGTCACCCGATCATCGCCCTGTCCTTCGTCGTCGGCGCCGTGGCCTCAGGTCTGGCCGGCTACTTCGGCATGCGCGTCGCTACGACCGCAAACAACCGCACCACGGCGGCGGCCCGCAAGGGTCTGCCCGCAGCTCTCGACGTTGCATTCGCAGGCGGTACCGTCATGGGAATGAGCGTCGTCGGCCTCGCGCTGATCGGTCTCGGCGGCCTCTTCATCGTGTACTTCAGCATGTTCGGACACGGCGCCGAAACCACCGGAGCCGACATTGATCGTATTCTCAGCGTGCTCGCCGGCTTCTCCATGGGTGCTTCGTCTATCGCGCTCTTCGCACGCGTCGGCGGTGGCATCTACACCAAGGCTGCCGACGTCGGCGCCGACCTCGTCGGTAAGGTCGAAGCCGGCCTCCCGGAAGACGACCCGCGCAACCCGGCCGTTATCGCCGACAACGTTGGCGACAACGTCGGCGACGTCGCCGGTATGGGCGCTGACCTCTTTGAGTCCTACGTTGGCGCAATCATCGGCGCGATGGTCCTCGGGCTCTCCTTCCGAGTCGCAGATGCCGACGGCGCCGCGATCGTGCAGGGCTTCGATATCATGCGCCCCATCATCCTTCCGATGCTCCTCGCGGCTGCCGGAATTTTCTGCTCGATCCTCGGTACCTTCGTGGTCCGAACCAAAGAAGGCGGAAACCCCCAGCACGCGCTCGATGCGGGCGCTTTCGGCGCGGCCGGCGTCATGGCGGCCCTTACCTACGTGATCGCCAGCCTGATCTGGCCCGAGGGTGAAGTCACCATCGGCGCGAAGACTGTCGGCGTGATTCACGTCTTCGGCGCAACGGTGATCGGCCTCGCGGTCGGCGTCGGCGTCGGACTCATCACCTCCTACTACTGCTCGATGGGCAAGAAGCCCGTAAACACGATCGTCGAGCAGTCACGCACCGGCTCGGCTACGAACATCATCTCCGGCCTGGCTGTCGGCATGGAGTCGACCGCGGTCCCGATGATTCTCATCGCTGTCGGCATCATCGGCGCCAACACCGTCGCCGGCCTCTACGGCGTCGCTATCGCGGCACTCGGCATGCTCTCGACCACCGGCATCCAGCTGGCAGTTGATGCATACGGCCCCATCGCCGACAACGCAGGCGGCATCGCCGAGATGAGCCACCAGGCTCCGGAAGTTCGTGAGCGTACCGACAAGCTCGACGCCGTCGGCAACACCACCGCTGCTATCGGCAAGGGATTCGCCATTGCCTCTGCTGCGATGACCGCCCTCGCACTCTTCGCTGCCTTCATGCTTCAGGCTGAAGTCACGATGATCAACCTGTCCAACCCGATGGTAATGGCCGGCCTCTTCCTCGGTGGAATGCTGCCCTTCCTCTTCAGCTCCATGGCGATGAACGCGGTCGGCGCGGCAGCCATGGACATGATCGAAGAGGTTCGTCGTCAGTTCCGCGAGATCCCGGGCCTGCTTGAGGGCAAGGCCGAGCCCGACACCCGCAAGTGTGTCGACATCTCGACCAAGGCTGCACTTCGCCAGATGATGCTCCCGGGCCTGATCGCCGTCGTGACACCCGTCATCATCGGCTTCTTCCTCGGCAAAGAGGCCCTCGGCGGACTGCTTGCGGGCGTGACCGTCTGTGGTGTTCTGATGGCAATCTTCATGTCGAACGCAGGCGGCGCCTGGGACAACGCCAAGAAGTCCTTTGAGGGCGGCGGCTACACGATGAAAGATGGTACTCTCGTCGGTAAGGGCACCGAAGCTCACCACGCGGCCGTTGTTGGCGACACCGTTGGCGACCCCTTCAAGGACACCGCCGGACCCAGCCTGAACATCCTCGTGAAGCTCATGAGCGTTATCGCTCTCGTTATCGCGCCGCTGCTCGCTGACCGTGACCCGATCATCGACCTTGATGGCGATCAGGCCGAGGTAGAGATCGAAGTTCAGATCGACGCAGAGCAGGCTTCGCTTTACGAGCAGATGCTCAACGACTAAGCCGCATCCTCCGCAGCCTGCCGCATTCGTCGGCAGCTGTATCTCGCTCCTTGCTCGCGCACCTGCGGGCATCATTCCAAAAGGAAGCGCATATGACGACTCTCCGACAATACGAGACCACTTACATCCTCGCTCCTGACCTCGACGAAGCCGATCGCAAGAAGGCCATCGAACGAATTAACGAGGTCCTCAGCGGACAGGGTGGCGACGTCGCTCGACAGGACGAGTGGGGCAAGCGCAAGCTGGCGTACCCGATCCGAAAGCACGCTCGCGGCTACTACGTGTACACGCGCTACGCGGCGCCCGGCGAGGCCGTCGCCGAGCTTGAGCGCAACCTGCGACTGATGGAGCCGGTCATCAAGTTCCTCACCATCAAGGTCGACAGCGACCGTGAAGCGGCAGCACAGGCCGCGCTGGTCAAGCGTTCCGAGAAGGAAGGCTACACAGTAACGGGCCTTCCCGAAGTGGAGCGCTACAGCCAGGATGACGAGGGTTCCGCCCGACGCCCTGCCGCCGACAGGGAGGCCGCGTCCGCAACGCCGGCCGCCGCGACAGAAGCTGCACCTGCAAAGGAAGCCGCCGCTAAGCCGGCTGCTGCCGAAGAGGCCGCTCCCGCAGCCGCCGCAGGCGGTACGATGGTGATGAGCCCGGTTGTTGTCGATAAAGACAGCGACTCCTGAGCTACCAATTCCTACTTATTCGATCTCTGGTTAGGAGCAGCGCAATGCAGGTCATTCTCATCGAAGATGTGCCGCATCTCGGAAGCATGGGCGACGTTGTGAACGTCAAGCCCGGCTACGGTCGCAACTATCTCATCCCCCGAAACCTGGCGACGCTTGCTACGAAGAGCAGCAAGCGGGAGCTTGAGCACGAGCTCCGTGTTGTCGCCGAGCGGCGCGCGAAGCTGAAAGAAGCTGCGATGACGACCGGCAACCAGCTTGATGGGCTGTCGATCACGATCGCCCGTCGTGCAGGTGAAGACAACCGCCTGTTCGGCTCCGTCACCAACCGCGACCTGCAGGCCGCGCTGGCTGACAACGGGTACGAGGTCGAGCGACGACGAATCATGATGAACGAGCCCTTCAAGGCGCTCGGTATCTACCAGATTCCCGTCAAGCTTCACGCCGACGTGACCGCCAACGTGCTCGTCTGGATCTGCGCCCTCTAAGTCGGCGCGGTCCGGTCGGTTACGATTTCGCCGGATGCAGATATTGCCTCCTACGCCTCACCGGGGCGGTGGATTCCACCGCGCTGGCGAGCCCGCACCCTGACGCGTTATACTTGGCGCGAGCTGGGAGCGTGGCGTGACGGAACGCAAGACAAACATCAACTTTACCTTCATTGAGTTCGGCATCGTAGCGCTTGTGCTGGCGGGCCTTGCCCTGCTGGTAGTTCCCAGCCTGATGCGAAAAATCAAAGAGCGGCGCACGGCCGAGGCCACTGAGAACGTGCGCGAGCTCTTCAACGCGTCCGCTGAGTATTTTGCTGCACAGCTGGCGGATCCGAACGTCGATCGAAACAGCATCAGCTTTCCGGCGACCACCGACTTCTATCCGGCTGAGATCGGCAAGAAGGCGACCCGCAGCGTCGACTGGCACACCATCGAAGCCTTCACGACCCTCGGCTTCTCGATCGACGAGCCGCACTACTACCAATACCGCTACGAGAGCGAAGGCCGCGGCGCCAACGCGCGATTCGTCGTGATCGCACGGGGTGATCTGGACGGCGACGGGAAGTACTCGCGCTTCGAGATGGAAGGCTACATCGAAGACTGGGAGGTCCGCGGCGATACAACCGTCGTCGATCAGCTCGAGTAGTGACTTCCTGCACGGTGGTGAGCCTCATGCAGCATGGGAATCACAGGGCGGACCGAGGCCGCGGGGCGCGCCGCATCGACCCCGTGAAGGCGGGATGCTTCAACACCACCGAGGTCGTTCCACAGCGCATCGTTCACGATAGCCGGACACACAATGGCACGGGACTTGCGCCTGTACTCTGTCTGCAACCGCCGCGGGGGACAACAACCCGCCGTGATCGGGGCCGCACGCGATCTATGACTCAGCAACCTGAACCCTCAACGCCGGGGCCACGCAGAATTCTGACGTTGGCCGGCGCTCTCCTGTGCTGTCTCGCTGTTGTGGCATGTTCAGACCCGGTCGACGACGGAGATTGTCAGACCGCGAACTGCCCGCGGGTCCTGCTGGAGACCCTGGACGCAGGCCGGACCGATGATGCAGCAGACGCAGACGCTGACACGGACGCAGACGCCTGCACCGGCGACAGCTGCCGGACCGATCCCGTGGAGATCTGTGGAAACAACATCGATGACGACGACGACGGGCTCGTCGAGTGCGATGATGATGAGTGCAACGCGCATCTTCTGTGCTCGACCTGTCTCGACGGCGAACTCCTGGGCGAAGGCGGGCGGCTGGAAGACACGGTCCGTGGTCGCGGGAACTTTCGCGCGGGCAGCTGCGGCGGCCTGCGAGGCGAAGACTACGCCGTCCGCTGGACGGCCCCCTATGCAGGTACCTGGCGCTTCGACACGACCGGCAGCAGCTTCAACACCTATCTGTACCTACGTGCGGGCGACTGTGACGGTGAAGAGCTTGCGTGCAACGACGACGCGCACTCCCGCACACTCGCTTCGCAGATCGACCACGATTTTGACGCCGGTGAGACCGTCATCGCAGTCGTCGACGGCAACCTGCGGGTTGGCGTGGTCAACGATGACTTTGTGATCTCCGTCATCCCTCTCAGCGCTCCCGACGAGGCCGGGTTCTGTAATGACCGGGTCGATAACGATGATGACGGCGACATAGACTGTCAGGATGAGGACTGCGCCTCTGATCCGAACTGCGGACCCCTCTCGGACATCGTCGCAATCGATGCGTCTGCGAGCCATGTCTGTGCCGTCGACGAGGACGGCGCCATGTGGTGCTGGGGTGCCAACTCCTCGTCTCAACTCGGTGCCGGCGGCACAACATCACGAGACCGTCCGATGCGGGCTGGGGGGCAGCGCGCGTTCGAGACGGTCGCCACGAGCGCATCAAACACCTGCGGGCTCAGCAACGGACTGCCCTTGTGCTGGGGTTCAAACGACAACCGCCAGCTGGTCGTCGACGTATGGTCGCAGAGCGAAGCAGACCCGGTACCGATCACTGCGGTAGCCGTAGATGGCGTCAGCCCGGGATACACCAACGCCTGTGTGCTCTCGGGCGGCCGCGTCCAGTGTCAGGGCGCAAACTGGAACTGGCAATCACGCGGGGCGCAGGTCGATACCGGCAGCTACCTGGAGCTGGGCCAGATTGTCGGACTCAGCGGAGTTGATGACTTCGAGATGGGCAACCAGTTCGGCTGCGCGCTCTCGAATGGAGCTGTCTTCTGCTGGGGGCTGAACAACACTCGGCAGGTGGGCAGCACGTCGATCCAGCGTCGCGAAGTCACCTTCGTCGAAGGACTGCCCGCTGACATCGTCGAACTCTCGGTCGGTCAGTCCCACAGCTGCGCTGTCACAGCCGGCGGCGAGGTGTGGTGCTGGGGAGACAACCGCAGCGGGAAGTCCCTGGGCGAGGGCGAAGGCGCCACCCCAGCTGAGCGCGTAGACGGGCTTCCGCCCATTGCGCAGGTCAGCGCGGGCGCTCATCACACCTGTGCGATCGATTTGGATGACCGCGCGTGGTGTTGGGGCGACAACAAGTTTGGTGGTTGCGGGCAGGAAGTCGACGTTACGGCCGGCGTATCGGTACCGGTGTCGCCGGGTCTGGTCGCCGGCGTTCCACCGTCCACCGCGATCGCCGCGGGGGGAAACTTCACCTGCGTGCTCACCGAAGATGCAGAGCTTCGATGTTGGGGCGCCAACGCCAACGGGCAGCTCGGCGCTGAGATCCCCTTCAACACGTGGCAGCCGCAAATCGTACTGAAGGCCCGTTGACGCTCTCCGGCGCTCTGGATAAGCCCACCGCCCCGCTGTTTTGAGACTTCAGGAGGCGCTTTGGGCGTTCTTGCCGGTTCCATTTCCTATACCCGCTACGAGGTCGTCGGCGACCTGCCGGGCGACTATCGCGATCGTTACCTCGATTGCATCCGTGACTTCGCCTTTGAGCCGCTACGGCCCGAAGCCGAGGACGACACCTCGACAGGGTGGGTCGTCTGCGGAGAGCTGCTCGACACCGAATTCACCCGCGACAAGGTGTGGCTCGATACCGCCTGGGCTGCGCTCTCGCTGCGCCACGACCGCTGGTCGCTGCCGGCCGCGCTTGTGCGCGCCGTAGTCGCCGAGCGATGTAATGAGCACGCCCGTGCCCGTGATCGCGAAAAGCTGACCCGCGCCGAGAATGAAGAGATTCGCGAGCAGATCGTACGCGAGATGAAGCGCAACGCTCTGCCTGCGGCGGCGATGACCGACCTGCTCTGGAATCTCGACACAGGTTGTGTGCGCTTCTGGTCACATTCGAACAAGGCGAACGAGCGCTTCGTCGCGCTCTTTGAAGAGACCTTCGAGCTCAAGCTGATCCCGCGTGTCCCCTGGGTCGCCGCTCAGAATTGCGGCCTCTCAGCGAAAGCCATCGGCGAGCTGTCAGAGCTGCACCAGGCTGAATTTACAGGTGGTCGCTGATGAACGACGCGATGATTGATCAGATGCAGCGCTACGGCTTCCTCGGCCCGGAGTTCCTGCTCTGGCTGTGGTACCGCTTCGATACCGACGGCGGTCGCTTCGCCGTCGATGGCGAGCCCGTCGACGTAATCTTCGACAACCAGCTCACCTTGGAAGGTCATCTGGCCGAAGCTGAAACCAGCCGGCTGAGCGGCGGACTGCCGGCGAACTCGCCTGAGGCTTATCAGGCTCTGCGCGTCGGCAAGCGTGTCGCAAAAGCGCGTATCCGCCTGGCGAAAGGCGCCAACGAGTGGACCTTCGTTATCGACACCGAGACCTTCAATATCGGTGGCCTCAAAGTCCCGCAGGTTCCGGGTACGGACAAGCACGATCAGATCATCGAACGCTTCTACATGATCGAAGAGCTCGACCGCCTTCTGGACGACCTCTACAAGCAGTTCCTCGAGCACCGCATCGGCGCGCCGTGGAAGAAGGAGTTTAAAGAGATGGCCGAATGGGTCAATGAACCCGTAGACGACGCGTGACCACCCTCGACGCCATCTGGCTTGGATTCATCCAGGCTGCCACCGAGTTTCTGCCGGTAAGCTCTTCCGGCCACCTGCGCATCGCGCGTGAGATGTTGGGATTTGAAGGGGCCGGGGACCTGCTCTTCGACATCGTCGTGCACGCCGGCACCCTGCTGGCGGTGCTGATCGTCTATTCGCGGGAGATCATGGCGACGGTCCGCGACGTGTTCGCCGGACTCCGCCAACTCCCCGCCGGTCCGCGTAACGCGCTGGAGAGCTCGCCGGGACTCAAGCTCGCGATCCTCGTCTGCATCGCGACCATGCCGACGGTGGTCATCGGCCTGCTGCTCAAGGACGCCGTCGGAGACGACACGTTTCACGCCGGCTGGGTTGGGGTTCTCCTGCTGGTCAACGGCGTAATTCTCTACCTCTCTCGCCGTTTTCAGGGCGCCGATGAAGCCGACGACAGCGGCCTGCGTTGGGCGGGTATCGGCTGGCAGCAGGCGCTGCTGATCGGAATCGCACAGGGTCTCGCGGTACTGCCGGGCATCTCGCGCAGCGGCGCCACAATCATCAGCGCTCTCGCGCTGGGAGCCCACCGCATGCGCGCGGCCCAGTTCTCCTTCATGCTCGCGATTCCCGCCATCGTCGGCGCGATCGTCCTTGAACTCGATCCCGAAGCGCTTACTGCAAGCAGCGACCTCACAGCCGCCTATATCGCAGGCGCGCTTACTTCGGCGGTCCTTGGCCTGGCCGCGCTGCTGCTGCTCCTGCGCATGCTGCGCAGCGCACGGCTGCACCATTTTGCCTGGTATTGCTGGGCGGTTGGCGGCGCCGCGGTAGTGTATTGGGCAACCGGAAATATCTGAGAGTTGAGTCCGTGCACGTAATGATCATGGCCGGCGGGTCCGGGACGCGCTTCTGGCCGCTCAGTCGGCGCGCCACCCCCAAACAGTTGCTGCGATTGTTCGGCGATCGCACCATGATCGCGGAGACCGTCGCGCGCTTCGATGGTCTCGCCGAGCCTGAGCACACGCTCATCATCACCAGCGACCATCTGGTGGACGCGATCCATCGTGAGCTGTCCCTGCCGAAGGCAAACATCATCGGGGAACCCTCAGCGAGAAACACCGCTGCCCCGGTGGGGCTCGCAGCGATCGTAGCGGCCGCACGCAGCGCAAACCCCGAAGAGATCGTGTGTGTGTTCCCGGCCGACCACTACATCCGTGACACCCAGGGGTTTCAGGACGCAGTGCGAGCGGCCGCTGAGCGCGCCCGACGTGGCGCCATTGTGACCCTCGGAGTTCGACCCACCCAGCCCGAGACCGGATACGGCTACATCGAAGCCGGCGACGAAAGCGACGGGTTCTTCAGCGTCCGCAGCTTTCGTGAGAAGCCCGACGCTGCCAGCGCGCGGGCCTACCTGAACGCCGGAGGATTCTTCTGGAACGCCGGGATGTTCTTCTTCCGCGCGGATGTCATGCTCGCAGAGATTCGCCGTCAGCTTCCGCTCCTGGGCACCGCTTTGGATACTCTCAACCACATCGCGGATGACCCCACGTCAGACGCCATCCTGTTCACCCAGACCTGGGCGACCCTGGAATCGATCTCTATCGACTACGGCGTCATGGAAGGCGCCGGGCAGGTCGAGGTGCTGCCCGTGGACTTCGGCTGGAGTGATGTGGGTCACTGGGACGCCCTGCCCGGAGTCGCGGAGACCGACGAAGCCGGCAACCACATCAGCGGCGACGTTACCGCCATCGATTGCGGTACATCCGTTATCTACAACCAGAGCGATCGCGTGCTTGCGACGCTCGGCGTTGAAGGGATGGTGGTCGTTCAAACGCAGGACGCGACTCTGGTCGCGCCTCGCGCTCGCTCGCAGGAAATCCGCCGCATCGTCGATGCACTCTCGAAACGATCCGATAAGGATGGCCTGACCTGATGAGCATCGATTTCAACCCGCACATATTTCGAGAGTACGACATTCGCGGACACGCCGACGAAGAGCTGCCCGATCCCCTCGTCGAGGCACTCGGACACGCGTTCGCGGCACGAGTCCGCAGTGCAGGGTGCGCCCGCGTCGCGATCGGCCGCGACTGTCGGATATCAAGTCCGAGGGTCGCTGCGGCCCTGGCCCGCGGCATCGCCGAAGCCGGTCTCGACGTTGTCACATTGGGAATGGTTCCGACGCCGCTGCTCTATTTTGCCGTTCACACCGGCGGCTTCGACGCCGGCATTCAGGTCACCGGCTCCCACAATCCACCGGAGTACAACGGCTTCAAGATGATGGTGGGGCACGACACGCTGCATGGGAGCGACGTCCTGGAATTGCGTGCACACATTGAAGCGGGTGATCGAGCTCCAGCCGCGAAGTCGGGCTCTGTCACCGAAGAAGACATTACGGAGGCCTACCTGGACTTCGTCTGTGGCAACATCACGATGGGACCCCGAAAGCTGCGCGTCGTCATAGATGGAGGCAACGGCGCCGGTGGCGAGCTTGGCGTCCGCCTGTACCGGCGCCTTGGTGCTGACGTCATCGGCGAGTGCATCGAGCCCGACGGGACCTTCCCGAACCACCACCCGGACCCGACCAACCTTGAAGCGGTCGCATGGATGCGTCGCGCGGTGCTGGAGCACCGGGCCGACCTCGCTATCGGCTATGACGGCGACGCCGACAGAATGGGTGTGGTCGACCATGCGGGCGATGTGCAGTGGGGCGACCGCCTGATGATCCTCTTCAGCCGCGCGCTTCTCAAAGACGAGCCCGGAGCTCGCATCGTCGGCGAAGTGAAGTGCTCGAAGACGCTCTTCGACGACATTCGCGCACACGGCGGCCACGGTGAGATGTGGAAGGTGGGGCACAGCCTGATCAAAGCGCGCATGCGCGAGACCGGCGCCCTGCTGGCCGGCGAGATGAGCGGGCACATCTTCTTCAAGCACCGCTTCTTCGGCTTCGACGACGGCCTCTACGCGGGCGCGAGGCTCCTTGAGCTCCTCTCCCATGAGGAGCGCCGCATCGACGAGCTCCTGAGCGACGTCCCTGAGACCTGGGTCACTCCCGAGATTCGCCGCCCCTGCCCGGACGGGATCAAGTTCGCCGTCGTGGCGCGCGTCGTAGAGATTCTCGCGTCCCGTACGCGGGTGATCGACATCGACGGAGCTCGCGCGGAGTGGGAAGACGGCTGGGGCCTGGTCCGAGCCTCGAATACGCAGCCGGTGGTGGTGTTGCGGGTTGAAGCAGAGAGCGCGCACCGCCGTGACGAGATCCTCACCGAGCTGCAGAGTCTGGTATCGCAGGCCGAGTCGGACCTGAGCTGACTTCCGGGCCGTCGATCGCGCACGATGTAGCGGCCCGTGCGATACCCACGACGCGCCGACTCCGGCTCAGAGCTGCCGGCGACATCGATCGCACCGGCGTCGTGAGCATTGACCTCTCGCCGAGTTCCGTTACGGTAACTTCTATTGCCAAATGCCGCCCCTGACGAACGTAGGATTGTGCGTGGCAGAGAAATCGACAGCCGAACCTGAAAAGCCCGAAGGTGCTGCTGCGGACGTGGGAATGCGCGAGATCGAAGACGATCATGATGTGCGCGTTGCCTACGCCGTGCGTACCCACACCGGACTGGTGCGCGACGCGAACGAAGACGACTTTCTCGTGGATCCGGATCGCGGCATCTACCTGGTCGCCGACGGAATGGGTGGTCACAACGCGGGAGCGGTGGCCTCAAAGATCTGCGTCGAGACAGTCAAGCAGCACTTCGAAGACAATGATGAGAGCGGTCACAGCGACGGCGATGACGACGACGTCGCCGCCGATGATCTGCTCGCCGCCTCGCTGCTCCATGCCAACGATGCGATATTCGCCGCTTCAGCAGCAAACCGCGAGCTGGCAGGCATGGGGACGACCGCGGTCGGGATCCGCCTGCGCGGAAACATGCTCACCGCGGCCCATGCCGGAGATTCGCGCTGCTACATCTTCCGCGACGGCGAGCTGATTCAGGTCACAACCGACCACAGCCTCAGCAACTTCCTTCGCTCACTCGGTCGCGCCGAAGAGGCCGCGATGGCCGAGACGACGATGTCGAACGTCATCATGCGGGCCCTGGGCCTCGAGCCCGAAGTCGAGATTGAGTCCCGCGCTTTTCGCGTAGAGCCGGGAGACCGCATCCTGCTCTGCAGCGACGGGCTCTCAGACCTCGTCGCCGATCCCCGCATCGAGCGCATGCTCATGGCGCGCCGCTTTACCCGTGACGAGCTCGCCGACAAGCTGATTGACGAGGCGCTGAACGAAGGTGGCCGCGACAACGTCACTGTGCTCATCGTCGATATTCTCGATGCACACGCGGAAGATGAGGAAGCCTTCGATGCAGGCCGCACTCTGCGCTTTGTACCGGTCGAAGATTCTGAGTAGAACGGCCCGATGAACACTTCGGGCGGCTCCTGCGACATGACACCGCGGTCGGAAGCAATGCGGTTGCGATCGCAGCGGTTACGATCACAGCGGTTGCGATCACTGCGGTTGCGATCACTGCGGTTGCGATCACTGCGCTCACGCAGACCGCAACACGCACCACTGCGCCGCCTCGTCATTCTCCTGGCAACCATCGCCTGCGCGTCAGGTCTTGCCGCCACCGGCTGCGGTGCAGGCGACCCCGAAGACCCCGGCAATGATGCGGGAGGCGGCGACGTTCTCGACGCCCGGCAGGACACCGACACCGATACGGCTCCCGACGAAATTCTCTGCACTCCCTGCGAGAACTCGGCGGATTGCAGCGGCGAAGGTAACCTCTGTGTGGCGCTCCCCGGTGGCGAGAACGTCTGTGGCGTCGCCTGCGACACAGACAGCCCCGAGTGCCCTGAGGACAGCGTCTGCACCGAGCTCGACGCTGCCGACCTGCCTGCGCAGTGCGTTCCCACGAGCCTCTTCTGTGAGAACCCCTGCGACCTCGTCGACTGCCTCGAAGGCGAAGTCTGCGATCCCATGGCCGGCGGCGTCTGCATCGCCCCCCGTGCTCTGTGCGAAAGCTGCACGAACAGCGCGCAGTGCGGGCAGGATGGCGATCTGTGCCTCCAACTTGTGGACGGCTTCGACGACGCCACCTGTGCGCGTGATTGCTCAGACGGAAGCGGGTGCCCGGACGGCTACTATTGCGCAGCGGTCACCACCGACACCGGTGCGTTCTCACAGTGCATTCCCAATGCCGCCACCTGCATCGATCGTTGCGTCGATGTCAGCTGCGAAGCCGGCGAAGTCTGCGATCCGCGCACCGGACTGTGCGATACAGGCGCGGCTCCCTGCGGCACCTGCGTCACGGACATCGACTGCGGCGGCGAACTTGATCGCTGCGTCGCGCTGGTCGCCGAACCCTGCGACGAAAGCGACGACTGTGACTTTGGCGGCGTGTGCGAGTCGGGTGAGTGCGTGCGTCGGCGCTGCGGCAGCGACTGCTCAGCCACGCAGAACTGCCCCGCTGGATTGTCATGCTTCGATCTCACCGACGGAAGCCGCCAGTGTCTGCCGCCGACTCTGCTCTGCGAGTCACCCTGCGACACCACAACGTGTCCGTCCGGCCAGAACTGCGACGACCTCAGTGGCGTGTGTGTGGACTCTCAGCTCAGCCTGTGTGGCGCTGCGTGCACCAACAACGCCATCTGCGGGGAGCAATCCGACCGATGTCTGGATCTCGGAAACGGCCCGATCTGCACCATCACCTGCGACGATTCGACCCCGTGCCCCCTCGGCTACCTCTGTTTCGACCACGGCGCTGACACGGGCAGCTGCGTCCCTGACAACACAGGGTTTGTGTGTGACGCCTGCGACGCGATCACCTGCAACACCGGCAGCTACTGTCACCCGATCAGCGGCCGCTGTGAAGCGGCTCCGAGCCCATGTGTTGACGACAGGCAATGCGCCGCCGATGAGCTGTGCAATGGAGTCGACGGACGATGCGAACCCATCGGGACTCCCTGCGACTTCGACTCCCGTCTCAGCGTGTGCGACTTTTCAAACTTTGCCTGCACCGCGGTGACCCCGGGGTCACAGGGAACCTGCGAGCCGCGCTGTTTCTCAAGCACGGATTGCCCCACCGAGGCGCCCGTGTGCGTCGCAAGACACGGCCTGTTTGGCAGCGTGTGCGCGGCTTCGCCGGCGCTCGGTGCTGAGAGCTGCGGGAGCCTCGCTTCTTCGCTGTTCGAGGTAGGTCGCCCCTGTGCCGACATGTCCGACTGCTTCGGCGACACGCAGCTCTGTTTGGACGCGGGCGACGCGGACGTCGGTGCCTTCTGCAGCATGACCTGCGCAGACGACGGTGACTGTGCGGTCCACAACGCGATCTGCGCAGACGTAGGCGGGGCGAAGCACTGTATACCCGACGCCTGCGACTGCTTGCGGCCGCGCGACGCTACAGGCGGACGCCTGCTGTTTGAAGAGGCGTTGCATGGAGCCGCAATCTCTCGCTGCACTCTGCGCTGGACCCTTACGGAAAAGCGCGCGGTGCATCCTTACGAGGTGGCGAACCCGCCCTATGTCACATCGGCTGTTGCGTCGGTCGCCGGGGATCCCACGGCCTCTGCCGGGGTTCTTGCGCCGGTTCGCAGGCAGCTCCTGGACGACGCAGCCCTTCGTACCGGCGCCGCCACCGCGATTGAGCTGGGCGCGGCCGCCCTCGGCGCGAGAGTCGACACCGTAGCGATCTCCGAACAGGACGCTGAGGCCGATTTCGCCACGGAGTTTGCCCAGCTCCTCGCAGTCTCGAGCACCGGCGCGATTACGCCGGAGCAGATTGACGCCGCCTCGGCGTTGAACCCTTCCGTGCAGGCATTCGCCGGCGAGATCGCTGAGGCGATACAGCGCATTCCGCCACTCCACGATCGCCTGCTGCAGCGATACCCGGAACAGCTGGCCATCGCCCTGGAAACGAACACACCCGGCGCTGTCAGCGGTGAAGGAACTCTCGACCTGAGCGACCGGTTGGTGCTCGACTATTTCGTGAACGACTATGACCCGAGCCTGCTCGCGCAGGCGGCACATCTGCTCGCGACGGTCATTGAATCCCTCGATCGGCAGCTTGAGGGAGACCTCAGCGCCGTCGCCTTCAACGAGGAGACGCGGTGGGGCCGCGTCGTAATCTCCGGTACCGGGGACGACGTGTACCCTGCAGACTTCGGCCCGGTTCTGATGCTCATCGATCTCGGAGGCGACGACACCTATGAGTTTGCAGCGGGCGCCAACGGCGGGGTGCAGAACCCGGTCTCGTTGGTGATCGATCTGGGGGGCGCCGACACATACACCTACGCCGCCGATCCGGACCCCGCCGACACCGGCCTGCTCCCATCGGACGGGGCAGGCCGCGCACCGCAGCCCACACCGCGCAGCTTGAGCACGGTCCCGCGCCAGGGCTCAGGCAAGTTCGGTGTCGGAATGCTCTATGACTTCGGCGACGGCCGCGACGAGTTCACAACCCTTCGCTTCGGTCAGGGTTTTGGCGTCGCCGGCGTCGGCGTCCTCTACGACGACGGCACCGATGGGGCCGCGTTCGCAGCAGAGTCGTATAGCCAGGGAGCCGGTGCCCTTGGCGGCATCGGGGTGCTCGCGCTGGGAGATGGTGACTACAGCTTCGAAGCCATCCACGGCGTTCTGGGCTTCGGAACACTCGGTGGCAGCGGAGTCGCGCTGACAGGAACCGGCGTCAACGACGCCGACATCTCGTCGTCGCAAACCCTCTACCCGTCACCGATCAGCGGAGTCGATGGAAACCACAGCGCGGCGCTCGGCGCCGCTCTGGGATACAACGCCGCGACCTCGCCGGCCGGAGTACCCCTCGCCGGTGGCTTCGGATACTTCGCAGACAGCGGCGGAGACGACACCTATTCCGTCGAGAACGGCGCGCTGGGCGCGTCCTTCTTCCATGGCATGGGGGTGTTCCGCGATCGCGCAGGCCACGACACCTATACAGGTGCCGCGCTTGTCGGAGGCGCGGCCCATACATTCGGTAGCGGAGTCCTGATCGATGACGACGGCGACGATATCTGGACCGTCGCCGACATGGCCCTCGGGTATGGCGAGGATTTCGCCGCCGGCCTCCGCTTCGATCTCGACGGCAACGATGCCATCACACTCGCCGGCCGCGGCGCCGGCGCGGCGCTCAACAACGGCGTCGGTATCAGCATCGATCTCGCGGGAGACGACACCTACTCCGGCGCTTCACTCAGCCAGGGTGCCGCCGGTGTGAGCACCGTGGACGAGGCCCGAGCCGCGACGCCTACCGCCGCGTTCTGCATCGACAGCGGCGGCGCTGACACCTGGACCCATCCGGACGGCGGAGACAACCGCATGTGGGTGCAGGCGCCGGCTACAAACGCGGCACGAAGCTACGCCGCAGGAATCGACGGCGCCACCGGAGCCGCCATGATCGACATTCCGTGAACGACGATCGCATTCACACTCCGGCGACATCGCTGTTGACCTGCACTCGAAGACCAGCGAACGACCAACGCCGCCTCATGATTATCCCTGTTTCAAAGAACCGCCCACCGGCGTCGCTGTTTGTCGCTGCGTTGCTGTGCCTCGCCATGTCTGTGATGGCCGCGTGCGGACGCACCATCGATCGTGACTCGGACACCGGGTCGGACACGCAGGTGCAGGACACCGGTGGCGATCTCGCCGGCGATGCGGACGACGCCTCAGGTTCAGACGTCGAAGACGACGGCGCTGCCGACGGCACAGACGCCTCCGGAGGTGACTCGACGGTACGCACAGGTGGGCTCGACGGAGCCCCCTGCGTAGACGACTCCGATTGCATGAGCGGCTCCTGCCTGCGGCCCAACCAGGGATTTCCCGGTGGCTTCTGCACCGTGCTCGACTGCGAGAGCCGTCGGGACTGCAACGGCCCGGCGCGCGCCTGCCTCAGCGGACAATTCGACGGCAACCTCTGCGTGCAGCTCTGCACCGACAACGCGGACTGCCGCGGTGACTACCAATGCTACGGTGGAGTTCCCGGCTCATACTGTTTTCCCCCCTTCGTCAGTGACTCCCTGGCGCCGGTATGCGGCTCTGACTTCATAGAACTCAATTCTGTCGGCGAAGACATCGTAGGCCGTAACCTCGACCTTCACGAAGTGACCTTCGAGCTTGACGACGACGTCACCTCGTTCGCTTTCGTCGCCTGGCACGGCCAGGAGATGGTGCTGCCGGTGGGTATGACCCTCCCCGACGGCACCGAGTACGATCTCGAGGACTACGCACTCTACCTCTACACGCCGGTGAGCCTGGAGACCGTAGCGCCATTCGTGTTCCCGGCCGGTCCCCAGTTCGACGAGCTGGTAGCGCCGGGTGAGTACACGATGCACATCGGCTTTGATGGTCCCGCCGAGGAACTCTGCTTCGTTGTCATACAGGACACGGTCGATCTCGACGTCGAGGCCGAAGAACTCGAAGTCGACCTGAATTTCTATTTCGTGGGCGTCGACGGTTTTGATTCCGACAACGCCGACGAAAGCGGGGAACTCAGCGACATGCTCATCGAGATGGACCGCATCCTCGGGCTCGCCAACATCGACGTCGGTGACATTCGCTACTTTGACGTCGCCGGCGAACCCGTTGAGCGCTTCTCGGTAATCCGAGAGCAGGATGAGGCCTTCGAGCTCGTAAAGCTCAGCCGCCAGCCCGGTATTACAAGGGACGCGATTCTGAGCGCCAATGTGTTCTTTATCCGAAGCTTCGCGCCCCCCGAGATGGCCGGCGTTCTCGGAATCTCAACCGGAATCCCCGGCGTGCCCGGCGTGCATACACAGGCCGGAACCGGGCTTGTCTTCTCGGCGAGTTTCCTCGGCGGCGATGACCCCGATGGCGGCAAGCGGGTAGGACAGGTGCTCGCGCACGAGCTCGGTCACTTCCTCGGCCTCTTCCACACAACCGAACAACCCGTGGGCGACTTCCCGGTGCAATCTGACCACCTCGTCGACACGCCGCAGTGCGACGACTTCGCCAACATTCGTGCCCGCGAGTGCCCGGACTTCAACAACCTGATGTTCCCTTTCGCGGCGATTCGCGATGAACTCGAGGTGTCGCCGAGCCAGGGTCAGATTCTCAGAGCAAACCCACTCTCCAAGCGGTCAGACCAATGAGAACCCTGAGCGCACTCACTCTCAGTTGTTTGCTCGCGACCAGCATGATGTTTGCGGCCGCGTCGGCCTTCGCTGAAGAGTCGACGCAAAGCGCGAACGACGATGTTGTGTTGCTTCTGAACGGATACCACGGAGCCGACGAAGCCGCGCTGCGCCGCCTGGCCTCTGAGTCTGTCGACGTCCGTGGAATCCTCGCAGCGATCTGCCTCGCAGATGACCAGCCTTCGTACCTTCGTGCCAGAGCGCTCAGTGTGTTGGGCCTCTTCGACGACGAATCAAACATCGAAATCTACAGCGCAGCGCTTCGATCGCAGAACGATGAAGTTCGACATGCGGCGATCTGGTACGCCGCAGTCTACCTCGGCGAACGTGCAACGAGCCGTATCGCACCTGTGTTGCAGGACGCGGATCCTGAGCTTCGCGTCACCGCGGCGCTGGCCCTGCTCCGAATCGATACCGCCGAAGCACGCAACCTGTTGCGCGCCCGTCTGCAGGTCGAAGACAATCCACGGGTGCGTAGAACCCTGCAGCGCTGAGGACACAACGTGAAACGAGGTACGAAAGCCGCGATCGCAGTCGTAACGGTGCTACTGCTCCTCCTCGTCGCCGCGTTTGTCATCTACGGTGGTGGGCGACATCGCGGCCCGGGAGTCGTGACGGACATCGCCCTCAGCGAAGAACGTGTCGCCGATCGACTCACCCGGCAGCGCGCTGTCGAGCCGGATGCCGACCATATCCTCTTCGGCGATCTGCACGTCCACACGACCTTCTCATCCGACGCCTTCATGAGCAGCCTGCCTCTGATGGGAGGCTCCGGCGCGCATCCGCCGGCGGACGCCTGCGACTTCGCGCGCTTCTGCTCCGGTCTCGACTTTTACGCCCTGACCGATCACGCCGAGTCGCTGACGCCGCGCCACTGGCGCGAGAGCATCGAGTCGGTGCGTGCGTGTAACGCGGTCGCCGGTACAACCGACAATCCGGATCTGGTCGCCTTCATGGGCTTCGAGTGGACGCAGGTCGGTACGCATCCGGACAACCACTACGGTCACAAGAACGTCATCTTCAGGGATACCGACGACGCGTCACTGCCGGCGCGCCCGATCTCATCGGGCGGCCTCGGGCGTCAGGCAATGCGAAAAACCGGAATCTCGCTGCTAACGATGGCTTCGGTTCCCATTCGCGACTTCCGAAATCGTCGTGAGTACCTCGATCTGGTTGTGTATCAACGCGAGCTGAGGCGGCTGCGCGACTGTCCCGCCGACCTTGCGTCGCCGGAACTCCCGGGTGACTGCCGCGAGAACGCGCCAACCCCGGACCTGCTCTATCGAAAGCTGGGCGAGTGGGGTCTGGAGCACGTGGTCATCCCGCACGGAACCACATGGGGTTTCTACACCCCGCCCGGGTACGAGTACGAATCGCAGCTCGCGCCCGAGCTGGATTCGCCACAACAGAGCCTGATCGAGGTCTTCTCGGGCCATGGAAACTCCGAAGAGTACCGGGACTGGCGAGCCATCGACATCGATGACGACGGCAACATCACCTGTCCCCTGCCCAGCGAAAACTACGAACCCTGCTGTCATCGGGCCGGAGAGATCATCCGATCGCGCTGCGACGAACCCGACTCCGCGGCGTGCGAAGAACGGGTCGTCGCTGCCCGCGCGGCCTATGCACATGCAGGCGTCGCGGGACACCTCACGGTACCCGGCGCCGGCGCCGAAGACTGGGGAAACTGCGGGCAGTGTGTGGACTGCTTTCTGCCGGCCTTCAACTTTCGTCCGGGCGGCTCGGCGCAGGCGATTCTGGCGACCGGACACTTTGATGGCGACACCGCGTCCTATTCGACAATGGGCTTTATCGCCTCGAGCGACAATCACAGCGCGCGCCCCGGGACCGGCTACAAGGAATACGCCCGGACCCATATTACCGATGTTACCCGAGTCATCTCTCAGCGATGGCGTGACCGCCTGCTGGGCGAACGAGCTCCGCCTTCCGATACTCCTCGCGAATTCACAGCGGACGACCTCGAAAATACACCCCCGTTTCGTATCGTTGACCTCGAGCGGCAGTCCTCCTTCTACGTGACCGGAGGGCTCGTGGCGGTCCACGCTGCGTCGCGCTCGCGTGACGACATCTGGGAAGCGATCAAGAGCCGCAACGTGTATGGAACCTCCGGCGAACGCATCCTCCTCTGGTTTACCCTTGAGAATGGCGCAGAAGGCGCCGCGCAGATGGGGTCGCAGGCCGTGGTTGACGCGCCACCCCGCTTCTCTGTGAAGGCCGCGGGTGCCTTTGAACAGCTCGAAGGCTGCGATCACGGTGCCGCCGGGCCCGGCGAAGAGCGTCTGCAGAACCTCTGCCTGGGTGAGTGCTATCGGCCCGGTACCGAGCGCCGAGAGCTTGAGCGAATCGAGGTGATCCGAATTCGGCGGCAGCGCAGCCCCGATGAAGATATCGCGCCGCTGATCGAAGACCCCTGGCTGGTGCTTCCGTGCGAGGGGCCGATCTGTGAAGCCACCTTCGAAGACCCGGACGCGCCCATCAACGAGACCGAGACCGTCTATTATGTGCGCGCGATACAGGAGCCGACGCAGATGATCGGAGCCGATCCCACCGGGTGCGAAGGCATTGATTGCCGGCGCGCCGAGATCTGCCATGGAGACTGGCGCACGCCTGAGTCGGATGACTGCCTGGCCCCCGAGAGCCACCGGGCCTGGTCTTCTCCGATTTTCGTTCGACGCACTCCGCCCGCCGTCGAAGTGCCGCCGGCCTCCGATACGCCACCCGTCGACGAGCTCGTCCCCGTCGACGAGTAAACAAACGCGGTGCAAGCTCCGAGCAAACAAACACGACGCTCCGCGGTGACCCTATCAGTGGGTGCCATGCTTGTCGGTCTGTTCTTCGCGATCGTCGGCGTGTTTGATGCAGCAGACACACCCGAAATCAGCGGGGACACGTCGGCGCTCGTCAACGGCGCACCCATCACCAGGGCCGAGTTTGAGTCCGCCGTCGAGTCCTGGGTAGCCGGCGGCGGGCAGGACACTCCGGAACACCGGGATCGCATCCTCAACCTGCTCGTGGACGAGGAGCTGCTGATACAACACGCGCTCGCGCTCGGTGTGGCACACACAGACGGACAGCTGCGCAGCCGGCTCAGCCGCGCCGCCATCGACCATATCACGGGGGACGCCATCGCCGCTCTGCACGAACCGGACGACGGGGAACTGAGAGCCTGGTACCGGGCACACGCCGACTTCTTCAATGCGCAGGTGTCCTTCGAAATGCAACGCGAGGCTGTTGAGATTGAGTGGCGGCGTCAGGCGGCAGAGCTGGCGCTCGCACGTTTTCTACGCCGCTCCAGGTCCAGGGCCGAGATAGAGATCGCTGAGGACCGACGCTGATGGCAGAGCGCTGCTCTGTTCTGTCGTGGCGCGCGTGTGGGCTCGCCGCTTCCCTCAGCCTGCTTTTCTCGCTCAGCCTGCTCACCACGCTCGGGCCGCCGGCGCACGCACACAACCGTAGTGTAAGTCATCTGCGGGTCGAGGTTGTCGCCGGCTCCGCGAGCGCCACAATGCAGCTATCAGCGCGCGACCTCAGCGCAGCGCAGGCCGCCGCTGCGCACGCCGGACTGCCCGTCGAGGGCTGGGTCGCGGCCACCCACACACTGCACACTACAGATGCCTGCGTCGCTGTTGACCCCCAGCTGAACCTCTCAGAAAGCACCTTCCGCTGGGACCTGCGATGCCCACCTGCAGAGTCGTACCGGCTGCGTGCGCGCGGAATGCCACAGTGTATTCGGGGCCACGTTGTGTTTGCCACGCTGATCGTAGACGGCGATCAATGGGAGGGAACCCTGACGGAACGGGTTGAGCAGTCGCCGGCCGTCGGGCCCGGCGCGTCACCCCGCAGCCGCTCCCTGGGCACCCTCGTATCCGGCGCCGCGCATCTGCTCACCGGCATCGACCACATCTGTTTCCTCGTTTGCCTTCTGCTGCTCGCAGGCTCGCGCAGAAGCCTCGTTCTGGCCGTGACAGGGTTCACTACAGGGCACCTGATGGCGGTGTTTATCGCCGCTCGCTCGGAGCTTGTCATCGACCTCAACGCTGCAGAGGCGGGCATAGCCGCTTCGGTGCTCCTCGCGGCGCTCGCGGTCGCTGCACGAGTCGATCGAGCGGAGCAGCCCGTAGCTGTTGCGTCGATGGCGTTGGGACTCCTCGCGGCCGCCATAGGAGCCACCCTGGGCTCTACACCCCTTATCGCCCTCGGTGGTGTCGCGCTGATCAGCGGTGGCTGGCTGCTTATCGATCGCCACGGGCGCCTCCTCGCGCCGGCCGCCGCCGTGTTCGGCGTTCTTCACGGGCTGGGCTTCGTCAGCTCCTTCAGTGCCCCCGGCGCATCGGCCTCGCGGGCTGTGTTCACCTATCACCTTGGCATCGAGTTCGCGCAGCTTCTGATTATCGCGCCGCTCTGGCTCGTCCTCGTCCGCAGCTCTGCGGCGAATACACGCCGCTTCGCGATCGCCGCATCGATGGTCGCGGCCTGCCTCAGCGCGGGGCTGGTATGGTCGCGCCTGGTCTCGTGAGGGACAGCCCGGGGGTAGACCACGCCGGGGCGCTGCCCTACGCTATCCACGAGGCCGGACCATCGCCCCACCCCCGGGGCTCGCGACTGTGGTCCCCGCAGAGTTTGGCGCGTGTCCCGGCTTCGGATCGAAGACCGGTGAGGCGCCGATCGCACGCGACGTAGAAACTTCGTCCCGCAGCCTTCAATTGGCTTTCAATCTACCGGCCCGACCACTAATGAAAGCCCCCATTTTTGACCCCCGACGCGGTCGGTGACGTGCACGAACGAGACTTCGATCCAGACGGTCCTGCAGGTAACGACACTCTTTTCGGCCTTCCCTACACGGGCACGCAGGGCGAATTGACAGTGCTCTCCGTGCCTTTTGACGCCACCGCGAGCTACCGTCGAGGCACCGCCGCTGCGCCGCAGGCGATCCTTGAGGCGTCGTGGCAGGTCGACCTCTTCGACCTTGAGACCGGTAGCATCTGGCGCAGGGGCATCACGCAGGCCGTCCGCCGGGTTTGTGCCGCCGCCGAGAACGAGCAGGCCGCCGAATGGGCTGAAGTTGCACGCGCCGGCACCGGTGACGAGTCGCGTGCCGCTACCGCAGATCTGGACGAGCTGTGCTCCCAAATTAACGACAGGGTGCACGCCTGGACTGCGGATGCCATCGACGCGGGCAACGCGCCCGCGGTCGTCGGCGGCGAGCACGGAGTTGCGTTCGGAGCGATCCGCGCCGCGTGCGAAGCCTATCCCAAACTGGGAGTGCTGCAATTCGATGCCCACGCCGACCTGCGGGCTGAATATGAAGGGTTCGCCTGGTCCCACGCCTCGCTCATGTACAACGTCCTCACGCACACATCCTGTGAGGCCCTTGTCAGCGTCGGTGTTCGCGATATCGGTGAAGCTGAGTACCGGCTGATCGAGGCGTCCGACAGAGTTTCCTGTTGGTACGACTACGCCCTTCGGAATGCGCTGCACGGCGGACGAAGCTTCGAGAGTATCGCCACCGAGATCGTAGACTCGCTACCGGAGGATGTGTGGATTTCCTTCGATATTGATGTGTTCAATCCGGCACTCTGCCCAAACACCGGCACACCGGTTCCCGGCGGCCTGGACTGGGCAGAGGCAATGACGATCCTTCGTGTGCTTGCCGACTCAGGCCGAAACATTGTTGGCTTCGATCTATGTGAGGTCGGTGCCGCAGAATTCGATGCCATCGTCGGGGCGCGAACGCTGTACAAGCTCGCGTGCCGATGCCTTCAATCCCGGAACCGTGCCACGGAGTAGTGCGTGACGATTCGAGACTTCGTAGACAACAACTTCTTCAACTTTAACAGCCGTGAGCTCCGTGACGCTGCCAGGCAGTGGGAAGCGCACAAGCTGGCCGGGAATCGTATGATGGTGACTCTCGCCGGTGCGATGAGCACGGCGCGACTTGGCCGACTTCTTGCCCGATTGATCCGTGCAGGCTTCGTCGATGCCGTCTCCTGCACCGGCGCGAATCTCGAAGAGGACGCATTCAATCTGCTTGCCGGCGAGGAGTACGAGAACATCCCGGATTGGCGCTCGCTGAGTGCAACAGACGAGGCGGCGTTGCTCGCGCGCGGAATGAACCGCGTGACAGACACCTGCATCCCGGAGACTGTCATGCGGCATGTCGAAGCTCAGCTGCTCGCCGGGTGGAAGGCGAGCGACGAGTCCGGCTCGCCGAAAATGCCGTCAGAGCATCTGATCTCCGTCATCACCGACGACGAGGTACGCTCTCACCACCAACGTCCCGAAGAATCATGGCTGCTGGCCGCGGCAGAATGTGGGGTTCCGGTCTACACTCCCGGGTGGGAAGACAGCACGACCGGCAACATGTTCACCGCAGCCGTATTCCGCGGCGAGCTCAGCGGGCACCATGCAGTCAGCTCCGGCACCGCTCAGTTCGAGCACCTGTTGCGCTGGTATCAGCGCCAGACTGCGGGCGATCAGACGGTAGGCTTCTTTCAGATCGGCGGCGGAATCGCGGGCGATTTCGCGATCTGCGCAGTCCCCACGCTTGTGCAGGATCTGCTCAAGACAGACACGCCGCTGTGGAGCTACTTCTGCCAGATCTCTGACGCGCCTACGAGCTACGGCGGGTACTCCGGCGCGGTGCCGAATGAGAAGATCACCTGGGGCAAGCTTGGCGTCGACACACCTCGTTTTCTCATCGAATCCGACGCTACCATCGTCGCGCCGCTCATCTTCTCTTACCTGCTCGGAGACTGAAATATGGGTTGGAATGGGGAAGAGAGCGAAGAACTCTACGGTGTCCGTCACTGGGGAGCGGACCTGTTTCGAATCTCGGATGAGGGAAACCTGATCGTCATGCCTGCCGGCCCCGGCAACGGCGATGTCGACCTCGCGCACCTTTCCGAGCAGCTTGAGGAGCAGGGGATCGCGCTGCCGGTGCTGGTCCGCATGCCGCAGATCGCGGAGCGACGGCTGCAGCTGATGTCGGGCGTCTTCAATGACGCGATCTCAGAGTACGGCTACGAAGGTGTGTACAGGCCGGTCTACCCGATCAAGGTGAACCAGCAGCGACAGCTCGTCGAAGAAATCCTTCGCGCCGGAGCTTCCAATCCCGTTGGCCTCGAAGCCGGCTCCAAAGCGGAGCTGCTGCTCGCGATCGCGATGCTGGACGCCCCGGGTTCCCTCGTCATCTGCAATGGCTACAAAGACCGGCGCTACCTTGAGATGGCGATCATGGCGCGTCGCCTGGGCAGGGACACGATCATCGTTGTTGAGAAGCTCAGCGAGGTCCAGGACATCATCGAATGCTCGCAGAAGCTTGGAATCCGTCCGTCGATCGGTGTCCGCGCGAAACTCTCTAAGCCGGGACGCGGCAAGTGGCAGCTCTCGTCAGGTGACCGCGCCAAGTTCGGACTCTCAGTCGCCGGTATCGTCAGTCTGGTCGAGCAGCTTCGCGACGCCGACATGCTGGACTGCCTTCGGCTGCTGCACTTTCACATAGGCTCGCAGGTCACCGCAATCCAAACATTCAAGCGCGCATTCCGCGAAGCGTCACGCATCTATGTTGAGTTGTCCCGGCTGGGAGCGCCGCTGGGGCTCCTTGATGTCGGCGGTGGACTGGGTGTGGACTACGACGGGAGCCGGACCAGGTACGACTCGTCGCGAAACTACACAGAGCGCGAGTACGCGCACGACCTTGTGTATGCGGTCTCCGACGCATGCACCCAGGCGGGAATCCCTCATCCAGACCTGGTAACAGAGTCCGGGCGCGCGACCGTGGCCCACTGTTCCGTGCTCTTGTTCGATATTCTCGGCGTTGAGTCGCGCCACGATGAATCCGTGCCGGTCAGCGATGCACCCGAGAGCGATCACCACGAACTGTACCGTGACCTCTGTGAGGTGTTCGAGGGGGTCGATGCGAGGAATTGCCAGGAAGCATGGCACGATGCCCAGGATCTACGGCTCCGATCCAGCCAGCTTTTCGACGCCGGCGACCTGAGATTGGATGAGCTCGCAGAGATTGAGCGTGTGTTCTGGCAGGTCAGCTCGAAGCTGCAACGAGTCGTCTCAACACTTCGCTATGTGCCGCCTGAATTTGCGACCCTGGACGACCTGCTGGCTGATACCTACTACGCAAACTTCTCTGTCTTTCAGTCGGCGCCGGACTCCTGGGCGATCGACCAGGTCTTCCCGTGCCTGCCGATCCAACGTCTGCACGAGCGGCCTGATCGCCGCGCCGTTATCGCCGATCTGACCTGTGATTCGGACGGGAAGCTCTCGAAGTTCATTGATCGCCGCACGGTGAAGAACACACTTGAAGTCCACACTCTGCGCCGCGGCGAGAAGTACAGAATGGCCCTCGCCCTGGTCGGCGCCTATCAGGAAATTCTCGGTGACATGCACAACCTGTTTGGGACCACGAACGCTGTGCACGTCTCCACCGACAGCAAACGCAGAGTGGTGTTCGACCGCGTCATCGATGGTGAAACCGTGCAGGCCGTCGCAGGGTATGTGCAATATGATCGGGGTACCCTGATCGACCTCGTCAGACAGTCCGTCGAGAGAGCGATCAATCAGGAAGACATGACGCGCTCAGAAGGCCGCGAGCTGCTCGCGCGATATCGCGACGGCCTCGACGGGTACACCTACCTCCACCGATAATCGAAGGTTAGTCGTCGTCGTAGCTGTCGTAATCGTCGTCGTCGTCGGTGACGGCAAACCCGGTCAGATCATCGATCAGATCATCGAGGTTCGTCGAATACTCCTCGGCAGCCTCCCAGAGCGCCATCCGACGCGTGGTACGGTTGACCGGAATGCTGTGCCAGTCAAACACATCGTAACAGTCGGGATAATGCCGAAGAACATCGGAGATCTTCGAATGGGGTTCGATGCTCATTTCCACTCCTCACGAGTGCCAATCAGCAGTTTCGTTGAGCCCGTCCGGCTACCGCACAACAACGGAACCCCCGCCAGGGATGTGTTCCCGCCGGCAACCCGAATGTACGCCGGTCACCATCAGATCGGTGACTTCACAAGGTACATGCGAACACTACGTCTGATGCGTGCGCAACGACGCGTCATCCTCACAGCCTCAAGGCGACCGCAGTCGCGCGACGATACCGAGAGTTGGCAGCTCCAGCCCGGTGTGCTCTGCACACAGTTGAAGTAACGCCGACCCCCACAACGAGCCGACCGTCGCATTGTAGCGTCCGCGTTTTTCGGTTGCAACGAAAGTTCAGGGTTCCGGAGGGCTTTTCGATCTGCCCGTCGCCCGGGCACAGTCAAGGCCGGACGACACCCCGCACACGGCCCGGGCCCGTGACCGCCGGATGGCGGGGCGTCCCCCGAAGCCCGCCCCAAAAGCCGAGGCCTTCAGTCAGGACGCGTCGCGTCAAACAACATGCAGGCAACGTACGAAGAGGCGCCGCCTTTGGCGTGCCCCAGCGCGGTGCGGGCGCCGTCGACCTGGTGCGCTCCTGCCTGGCCGCGCACCTGCATGGCGGCCTCTGCCATGCGCAACATGCCGGTCGACGACGTCGGATTCCCCGCCATCAATCCGCCGGACATGTTCACGGGCAGGGCGCCATCGGGCCGCGTCCCACCGTCGTCAATCATACGCCAACCGCCGCCATTTGCTGCAGCGAACCCGAGGGTCTCAAGCCACATCGGCTCCATCCACGAGAAGGGGATGTACAGCTCTGCGCAATCGATCTCGCGAAGCGGGTCGCGAATCCCCGCCTGCTCATAGATGACACGCGCGCACTCGCGCCCGGCGAGAGGGTTTGTGTGGTCACGCCACGGCGCCGTCGCAGGTTCGGTGCGAACCGCTGTCGCGCGAACCCACGCCGGCCGCGTGCTCGTCGAGTCGACCGCGTCACTCGCGCTCAGAATCATCGCGCAGGCCCCGTCAGACGAGGGACAGGTATGCGCGTATCGCACCGGGTCCCACAGCATCGGTGATTGCTGAATCTGCTCCAGGGTGATGTCGCCCTCGCTCAGCTGCGAATAGGGATTGATCGCCGCGTTCTGTTTGTCCTTGAGAGCCACAAGATCGCCGATGTGATCCGGCGCACCCGCGCGTCGCACATACTCGCGAATATGCAGCGCGAAGTAGCCGCCGGGACCGGCGACGAAGGGCGACGCGAATGGAATACCGCCGCCCTGAACCGCCCAGTTGATGTCGCCTTCAGACTCCTTTGCGTACGCGAGACACAACACTCGACGATGCAGGCCCGCCTGTACCAGGTGTGCCGCCTGAATCACCGTATGCCCGCCGACCGAGCCGGCGGTTGAGATCCGCATCACCGGCTTGCCGACAGCGCCGAGCGCGTCCGCGAGATAGAGCTCAGGCATCATGAGGCCGTCGAAAATGTCCGGCGTCTTGCCGAGCACGATGGCGTCAATATCGCTGAACTCGAGTCCGGCGTCTTCCAGGGCACGAAGTGCTGCTTCACGGCAGAGCTCTGCGATGCTGAGATTTCGGCGTCGCGCCATCTTTGCCTGACCGATACCAATGACTGCACACGCTTCGCTCATCGTGCGCCTCCTTCAATGACTGCGACCAGGTTCTGCTGCAGGCAGGGGCCCGAGGACGCGTGCACAAGGCCGCGTGTTCCCTCACCTCGAGAAATCCGCGCCGCGGCTTCGACAAAGCGAACCAATCCGGTCGCCATGATCGGGTTGGCCGTCAACGCGCCGCCCGAGGGGTTGATGACCGTATCGGCTCCCAACCCCAACTCTCTGCGCAACAACACTTCCTCGTGGCTGTAGCACGCAGAGAGCTCGGCGAAGTCCGGAGTGGCGCCCTGTGAGGCCCGCTGCCCGGCCTCTCTCGCCGACGGGCACTCCCCCAGTTCCCGCGCTCCCGGATAGTGGGTATCGATGCGATGATCGATCCCACGGATCCAAACAGGTGTCTCGCAGGTGTCGGCCGCTCTCTCCGCAGACGCCAGCACGATGGCAGCCGCTCCGTCTGTCTGGGGCGCGCAGTCCAGCGCGCGAAGTGGATCACGCAGCTTCGGCGACGCAAGGTACTCTTCAAGTGTTGGCGCCACCTCGTGCCAGACGCGCGGATTGGCGACCCCGTCGCGCCAGGAACGCGCTACGATCTCACCCATAGCCCGCTCGTCCACCACCGCCGCCTCGAGCAGGACACGGGCCTGCAGCGCCGCCAGATCTGTCGGTGCGATTCCCAGCATCTGCATCGAGTAGGGGTCGTACTGCAGCGGCGTGATCTCGTGCAGACGCCCCGCAGAAGTACGTCCCAGCGCATAGACCAGCGCTGTGTCGACCTCCCCGGTCTGGATACGCACCCACGCCTCGTACAGGGCCCACGCCCCGTCCATGTCGACGTGCGAATCGTCGATCACAGGGTACGCGCCGACCGCATCCAATGCGCGTACGAACGCAAACGCCTGGCCGGCGAAGAAGTCGTTGCTGGCCGCTGTCGTGACGTCGATCTCGCCGCGTTGCAATCCGGAGCTCGCGATGGCCTGCGAGACCACCGGCAACAACATCTCAATCTCGTTTCCGGGAAAATGCGCGACGTTCGGGTGCTGCGCAAATCCGACAATCGCAACATCACGCACGGTTCTCCTCCCACGCGGCCTGGCGCCCGGTGCGCAGCTCTTCGATGTCGACATCAGGCTCAGGCAGAGGCCTGAAGTAGCGCACACTCGCCAGGCTCGTCGTTCGCTCGGCGGCCTCCTTCCACACCGCTTCAACACGCATCCCGATACGAACGTCCTCCACTTCACACTCCTGGATGAGCCCCAGGAAGGTAGTGTCCGCGCCGTCCAGCATGATGTCCGCGCAGGCAAAAGGCAGCTTCACTCCCTGGCCGTGCACCGGCAATCGAACCACACAGAACGCGATCACGACTCCGGTATTAGGAAGCTCAATATCCTCAGTAGTTGCCGTCGCCGATATGGGACACGCGCCCAATGGCGGCATGTACACACGTCCCGACTCCCGACTCACCTGCCCGACGAAGCGACCGTCAACGAGCGCGCGCAGGGCACCGCTCAGTGTGTACCCCGCCGTGACTTCGTAATGCGCCCGCGCCGGAAACACGAAGCGGTCAATGGTCGGTATGTCTTCAATCGCCCCACGCTCGCTCATAGCTCATCCTCAGGGACAAAACACACAATGTCGCGAATGCTCCCGCTGGTCTCTTCCGCCCATTCAATCACCACGCGAGTCCCACGTCGCAGCGCTTCCGGCCTCGAAGTTCGCAGCGCATGAAGCACATTCGTGTCCGCTCCATCCAGGCGCACCAGCGCCCACCCGAAAGGCTCGTCAAAAGGATGCGAGTCCAGGGGCTCCGAAACCCAACTCCAGGACTCCAAACGACCCGCCGTTCCAACCTCAACCCACTCGTCCAACGCAGCACCCGTCGCCGGATCATAACCCGTCGGTGGCACCATCACACTCCCATCACCCCGACGCATCCCCAACACACGCCGCTGCAACAACCCACCATAGAACCGCCCGATGACAGGCCCCGTCGTCCGCTTGTAATCGAAA